>JAOZSZ010000061.1 GCA_029939385.1 Pontiella sp.
GTATCGCAATGCACGTTGAACGGATGCATTCCAACTCAGAATCCAAAATTCACCTTGAAGAAACTTGTCTTGTGTATTCATATTTTTATCAGTGGCTAACGTTTAATGAGCGGCACGATGTAATATCATGACTTATTTAAAACTTATCGAGGTTACCAGCATTTTGCCCGCAGTCAACTCTTTGATTTTAAGTGTTTTCTAAGAAAGTTTTTGCAAAAACAATAGTTTCTTGTTTAAACTCTCTTGACGTATATCCGAGGCGGTCAATATGAGTATGGGCTGAAAATGACTAGTTTTTTGACGTTTTTTACTGGATTTCCGATGTTATGCGTTGTGACACATATCCAATATATTGAGGAGATGGATTAGTGCGATATCTTGATCTGAAATCATTTGAGGATTTAGAAAAAGGGTTCAGTTCCGAAGGGCACTTTCTGCTTTTTCAGCGAGGCTTCGTGGGTTGGGCTCTATTGTTAAATGATACTTTCTCGGCCGAGTTCACGGAAGATACGTTCCACCTCGGCGTGGGCAATTTCGATAAATTCTTTGTAATCAGCCGTATTTTGGCCGGTGGGGTCGGGAATGTCTCGAATATCCTCAGAGTCGCCTTTCCAAAGATATTCCATCATTAAAAAGGTTTTTCCGGTGGCTTTTGGAAACCGTTCCAAGAGGAGATTTTTCTGATAGCGTTCCATGACGAGGATTACATCCGCGTTTTTAATGATCTTCTGAGTGATGGGATCGGAGTGGTGGCCCTTCAGGCTAAATCCGTTCAGCTTGGCCACGTGTTTAACCACTTGGCTGGCCGATCCGCCGCTACGTGCTTGCACGCCGGCGGAGCGAATACAAATTTTCTTGCGTGCGTAGGGCATGTGCTCTTTTAGATAATTTTCCATATAGCCATGTAGATATGCACTGCGCGTTATATTGGCTTTGCAGACGACGACGATGGTGAATTTTTTACTAAATAAACCCATAAACTCAATCTAGGATAGTGACCTTAAATATTCAAGGACTTCGGTGTCATTGCCTTTAAAGATAATGGAACTTTTTTTGTTTTCAATTTGATAGTCATACATGGGGTCGTAGTAGTCGTGCAGAAGTTGTTTAATCCACTCTTTATGCTGTTCTAAATCATCGCTCTTATGAGCGGAGCAAAGCAGGTGTTTAATTTGCTGGTGACGTTGGTCGCCGAGCCGCTTGCGGATGCGGTCGAGGCAGTTGTTCATATAGATTAACCATTCATCGTTTCCTCTCTCATCACCATAGGTGGTTTGATAGTCGGATTGTGCGACGGTAACATACTCATCGAAGGTAATCTGTACTCGTGCTTCCATTGAGCGTTCAAGAATGACGAGGTCGGCCTCTTGAAAATATTTAACGAGCGGGGTGGGGAAATAACGGTCGCCAATGTTACGGCCTTCGTCTTCGAGAATCATGTATGGGTGTTTGGCGGCAGTATGTTTGATGAAGGCCCACGCGAGGCGGTTTTCAAAATTAATCGGGGTGGGTTGGGGGGTGGTGAACCGTCCGAAGGAGGAACCACGATGGTTGGCAATAGCTTCGAGATTGACGGCATTTTTAAATAGTTGGAGTAGAATAGTTTTTCCCGTACCGGTACGTCCTCCAAGAATGATGGGGGTGCTTGTTAGGTGACTGGGGTCGAGCTGGTCGAGAAGATAGTTTCGAAAGGCTTTATAGCCGCCTTCTAAACGTTGGACTATTTTTCCGGTTTCTTCGGTGATCCACTGCTGGCTGATTTGCGACCGCATCCCGCCGCGGAAACAGTAAAGCATGCTATTGGGATGGCGCTCAAGTTGTTCTATCCATGCGGCGAGCCGCTCTTGCTTCACGTTTCCGCTAACGAGCTTATGGCCCAGCTTAACCGCTTCGGCATTGCCTTGTTCTTTATAGCGAATGCCGACTAGATGACGCTCTTCGTTGTTCATTAACGGAAGATTGATAGCGGAGGGGAATGCGCCGTCTTCAAATTCGATCGGGGCGCGTACATCGATGAGGGGAATATCCTCAAGCACGATTTTTTGAAAGTTATGGGTAGTCGGTTGTTTCATTAGCTTTCTATCTCGATTGATTTCTCACCTCGTGAACGGGTCTGGCCAATGGACTCTAATTTTAATCCGGCGCGAGCGGTTAACGTCAGGAAATCGGCCATTGCATCTTTACGAACGATACTTAGTAATCCTCCAGAGGTTTGTGGGTCGCAGAGAATATACTGTTGTTCTTGAGTCATTTTTCCGATCGTGTGGCCATAGCTTGTAAAGTTGCTATGGTTGCCGCCGGGAATACAACCCTGAGCAATATAGTCGGAAACATGGGGGAGTTGTGGAATGCGGTTAAACTGGAGCGTGGCAGAGAGATTACTCCCATCGCAGATTTCTCCAAGATGGCCAAGTAGGCCGAATCCGGTGATATCGGTAAGAGCAACAACCCCCTCAATCTTCGCGATCTCTGTGCCGATGGTGTTGAGCGTACACATGGCCTCAATAGAAGCGTCGATGTGGCCGGGTTTGATCACGCCCATTTTTTGAGCAGTGGAAAGGATTCCAATTCCCAGAGGTTTGGTTAGAAAAATTTCGCAATCCGGTTCGGCGGCATTATTTTGTTTAAGGTTCTTATTATCGACCAACCCCGTTACCGCCAGCCCGAAGATAGGTTCTGGCGAATCGATCGAATGGCCGCCCGCCAGTGGAATGCCGGCCAGATCGCATACGGCGCGGCCGCCATCGATCACTTGGCGCGCGATTTCTTCTGAAAGCTTCTTGATCGGCCATCCAAAGATAGAAATGGCCATTAATGGTTTGCCGCCCATGGCATAAATATCGCTGAGCGCGTTGGTCGCGGCAATACGTCCGAAGGTAAAGGGATCATCGACGATCGGCATAAAAAAATCGGTAGTGCTCAGTACGGAGGTGCCATTGCCAAGATCATAGGCCGCGGCATCGTCCTTGCTAGAATGGCCTACCAGTAGATTCGGATGGGGAAGCACTTCGCGCGAAGTTTTTAGAATCGACTCCAATACCGCTGGCGAAATTTTGCATCCGCATCCGGCACCGTGGCTGTATTGAGTAAGTTTAATGGGGCTCATTTAAAATTCCTATTGTTAAAAGAGGGAGAACCTACCCGAATACATAGGGATTAGGCAGAACAATTTAGTGGCATAATAATTTCAAACATTAGAAGCTCTGCGGCGTTATGAATCTGATTCTTTTGCAACCTAATGATTTCCGTAATGATAGCCTTGCCGTGCTTTCTGATGAACGGGCGCAGCATATTCGAAAAGTGCTGAGAGCTGAGGTAGGAAAAACGCTTCGCATCGGATGGCTTAATGGTTCTTTTGGAACGGGAACCGTATTGTCCGTGAGTAAAAATGAGGTTTGCCTCCAGTGTGTGGTGGAAGGGGCGCCACCTCCGAAGCCTCGGATTGACCTGCTCTTGGCGATGCCTCGGCCAAAGGTGATGAAGCGGCTTTGGGCACAGTTGGCCGCATTAGGCGTAGGACGTATTGTACTCGTGAATGCCGATAAGGTGGAGCGATTTTATTTCGATAGCCATGTGATCGAACCCGATTTTTATAACGCCCGCTTGGTCGAAGGATTACAGCAAGCTCGGTGTACTCATCTTCCGGATGTAACGGTTCAACAACGCTTTAAACCCTTTGTAGAGGATCGGCTGGATGAATGGTTTGGAAATCATTTAAAGTTGATTGCTGATCCATCGGGGAAAAAGCGACTCAGTAATTTTGATTTTAACGATAGAAAAGTGCTCTTAGCAATTGGTCCAGAAGGCGGATGGACGCTCTATGAGCAGGAAAAACTGCAAGAACATGGATTTGAATCATTTAATATGGGACACCGCATTCTTCGTTCCGATACGGCCTGTGTGGCTGCAATATCTGCATTGGAAAGTCATCTGTTCACACCTTCGAAGGTGTGAAATCATACTTGTGAAGATGTGCTTTGATTGCTAAAAAGGATTTATGAATTCATTACCTCTATGGAAAATATGCCGTATATTAGCCAACGATCTTCGGCTTAATATGTTGATGTTGCTTCATCATAATTCCCCTCAATGCGTAAAGGCGATTGCGCAGGAACTTGGGGTTTCGGAGAATACAGCAAGTAAGAATTTAAAACGGTTGTCTGCGGCGGGATTTGTGATGCAAAAGTTTCGCGGAAAATTTCTCTTTTGTACCTTAGCTGTGGAAGATGATTTACTTTCCACGGTACTGGAACTTACCCAAGCTGAAAGGAATGATCAGGTTTTGTTTTTGGCCACAGCGCTGACGCATGAGAGACGGGTTCGGATCCTCCAAGCGTTGAGAACTCATCCATTAAGATTAGAACAAATTTGTTTAAAAACACAAATTTCATGGGAGGCCATGAGGCGGCAAATAAAAAAACTTGAGCGACGAGGTTTGGTTCAATTAACCGATGAAAGGTATGCCTTAAAAATTCCATCGTGTAGTTTCGGGAAATTATTAATTGATCAGGCCATGAAAGAAATCACACCTTCGAAGGTGTGAATTCACACCTTCGAAGGTGTGTAAGTATTTGGGGATAACTAAGATGAAAAATTTTATTAAGTGGATTGCGGTTGGATTTGGAACGGGATGGAGCCCTATTATGCCGGGGACGGTAGGCACATTGGTGGGGTTGCCGTTGGCATGGGGATTAATGTTACTTTATCCTGATATTGGATGGTCAATGCAGTCAGTGATTTGTTTGGTTTTAACCTTAGTTGCAATTCCGATTTGTGGGGTGGCAGAAAAGATGATTGGGGGGAAGGATCCGGGCTGTATTGTGGCGGATGAATATCTGACGCTTCCTATTACAGTCATCGGCTTGACCTCACCATGGGCTTTGTTGAGCGGATTTATTCTCCATCGTATTTTTGATATCACCAAGCCGCCCCCCATTAAGCAACTTCAGCATATTCATGGTGGGTTTGGGATCGTGATTGATGATTTTTTGGCGGCGTTGATTGCTCTCGGTATTAACCACATAATTTTTGCTTGGATCTGATCAATGTCTTGCTATGAAACAGATACTATCGCGGCCATTGCGACGCCGCCTGGCGAGGGGGGCGTGGGGATTGTTCGTCTTTCCGGCCCAAAGGTTTGGGAGATTGCTGATCAGATTTTTAAGGCCGTGGATCTTGTTCCGGTTTCGGCGTGCGGACATGGCACCTTTTCCTATGGCAAGGTAGTGGATGAGAGTGGCGCTGAAATAGATACGGGGTTGGCATTGGTGATGCGTGCTCCGAAAAGTTACACCTGCGAGGATGTTGTTGAAATTCAGGGTCATGGTGGAGCGGTTGGTATGCGGCGTATTCTGCGTCGAGTCCTCGAAGCCGGAGCGCGTATGGCTGAACCGGGGGAATTTACAAAGCGTGCTTTCTTGAATGGACGTATTGATCTTGTTCAAGCAGAAGGAATTTTTGATTTGATTCGAGCTCGTTCTGATCGTGCTGCCAGTGCGGCAATGGAACAGATGGAGGGCAAACTTAGTCAGGAATTTGATATTATTTATGAGGCTTTTCTTGAAGTGGCTGCCAATCTCGAAACTACGCTTGATTTTGTGGAGGATGAGTTGCCGGACGATGTTTTTTCAGGCATTTCTAATTTGTTAGATGAGACCTTTTTATCGCTGGATAAGATGCTCGATACGTGGGATGAAGGCCGTCTGTTGCGCGAGGGTGCGCGAGTGGTGATTTTAGGCCGACCGAATGCGGGGAAATCAACGTTACTTAATGTCCTTCTTGGATTTGATCGGGCCATTGTTTCAAGCACGGCAGGAACAACGCGTGATACGTTGGAAGAGGGCTATGTTCTGGATGGAATCCCCTTGCGGATTATTGATACCGCTGGGTTGCGTGAAACCGATTGTGAGATTGAAGCGGAAGGGGTTCGCCGTGCCGAGCGACATGCTAAAGAGGCGCATTTGGCCCTCTATTTAATCGATGCTTCGCAACCCTTGCATAAAGAAGATCGCTTGAGATTGGAAAAACTTGATCCGAGTAGAAGTGTGGTGGTGTTGAATAAGGTGGATCAGGGCCGCGTTCTCAATGACGTTACTGGAATAGAAGTAAGTTTAATTAAGGATATTGGCGTAGAAGAACTCAAGCGTGCGATAGCTGATTCACTGGAAAAGGGAGTGGATTTACAGGCTCCGCCGCATGCGGTGATCTCGGAACGCCACCGTCATTTGTTGATTTTGTCGCATCATGAAGCAATGCAGGCGCGGGAATATTTAAATAAAGATATTGAGGAAAATGCGGTGCTGGCTGCAGAGCATCTTCGTTCCGCATTGGAATCTCTTGGGCAGGTGACGGGACGTATTTATCACGAAGAACTATTAGACCGTATTTTTTCGCGATTCTGTATTGGTAAATAAGATTTTAAATAGGTGGGTTTGGCTGTAAAGTTTTTGGCCTTTTAAAAGTCAGGGAATTAAATATGAACAAGATTTTAGCACCTATTGTTAAGTGGGGAAGTGATCAAAAATATAAGAAGGTTGAATGCTTTCTGCTCCGTCCTTCTGTGGAGGAAAAAGCGATGAAGGTGGCAGCATCCGTGCTGGCAGATATTCGTAATTTTGGGGATAAGGCGGTAATTGATTATGCCCGTCAATTTGATGGGTCAAAGCTTTCTGTTCGTGGTTTGCAGGTCTCTCCAGAAGAGATTAAGGAAGCGTTGGAAGTCGTGGATGCTGATTTTAAAAAGGCCGCCAAGGAAGCACATAAGCGTATTGTTGCTTTTTCAAAAAATGGTTTACGCGATGATTGGAAGATGAATACACCCAAGGGCGGTATGTTGGGCGAAAAGTTTGTTCCGTTTGATCGCGTGGGGGCTTATATACCCGGCGGTGCGGCCCCGCTGGCTTCAACCGCGCTAATGACCCTAACGCTGGCGAAAGTGGCGGGAGTGAAGGAACTCGTTGCTTGTTCTCCAGCGGATAAGGATGGAAGGCTGAATCCGTATATTATCTATGCGCTTAATCTAGCCGGTGCAACGGAGATTTATAAAATCGGGGGCATTCAGGCGATCGGTGCAATGGCTTATGGGACGAAGACAATTGCTAAGGTGCGCAAAATTGTTGGGCCGGGAGGTCCCTATGTTACGGCAGCAAAACGCCAAGTCTATGGTGATGTTGCGCTCGATATGGTGGCGGGTCCAAGTGAGATCGCTGTCTTATGCGATGCCTCTGCAAATCCGGCCTACGTCGCCGCTGATTTGCTTTCACAAGCAGAACATGGAACCGGATCGGAAAAGTCGCTTTTGGTGACGACTTCGCAGAAACAGGCGGAAGCGATCCGGGCTGAGATTTTGAAACAGGCGAAGGAGTTGTCGCGCACGGGGCCGGTTTTTGAAGTGTTGGAAAAAGGGATGTTATTGGTGGTGGTGAAAAATCTGACTGATGGCATGAAGTTGTGTAATCTATTTGCACCGGAGCATATGGAATTGATGGTTAAAAATCCGGAACCGTGGGTGAAGAA
>JAOZSZ010000264.1:0-1221 GCA_029939385.1 Pontiella sp.
TTGCTACCGTTTCGGCATAGACCTTTGCATATCTTTTCCCAAGAATAATATATGCATCACGGTTAAAATGGACTTTAGCCTTACCAAATGCAGAGCAACCTGTTGACTCAACAAATCCAGTATATTTCATTTTTTTCGGCACTTGGCGCAGGGCTGCTTTAACCCTCTTAATCCCTTGCTGATGTTCTTCTTTTCTTCCTTCCCCATAAAACTCCCCCAGATTGCCAACAATAAACGGAAGCCTAGGGTTCTTCAGGTCACTTCGGAGATCTTCAATCAATTGAAGAAGCTTGCCTTCATAATGATTCGCCAAGTCGGCGTTAACGGAGTCTGACTCTCCCTGATGCCAGAGCACACCTTTGATCGTGCCGGTTTTCATAGCATACTCTGCTTTCTCCATTGCACGTCTGTAGACATAGCTTCCCTTGTTTAATCTCGCAATGGGCACTCCACCAACAGCAACAGGTATTAATCCAACCGTAACTCCAGGTTTGTCTTTCAGGTATTCTTTGGCAAAAGCTAAACCCAAACCAAAGCGGTCAGTCTGATGTCCATTGTGCAACGGGTGGGAGGCTGGTTCCCATTGAAGATCACCTTTTGTGGGAAGTTTAACCACATGAGGTACAGGGCTCTTATCCTCAGGCAAGAGTATTGCAAATCCAGCCATGTTAGATTGCCCCATTAAAAAAAATAGATGGAAATTCTTCTTTGATGAAGGGATCTTCCAATCGTCCGTACTCCCATTCTTCTCGGAAAAAACAACCCTCATTGGAAAAAGACACAACATTATCCCACCTATAATCAGAGCCCGTTTCATGCTAAATCCTTCCTCTTTAAGTTGGGTGCTTTATTCATATTCAAATAAGGATTCCATTTTATAATTAGTCGATAAAGAACCAATGGAAAGGTGTCAGCAAAGGCCACCATCTAATACCACGAGCCCCAAAGTATCTTGTTTGTCTTTCTTCCTTCTGTGTAGAGAGTTTTTCCAGTCCCCAGCACCAATCTATTCCTGTAGCCCCTTGCTTACCTTCCTTTCTTTTTAGGGAAAAGTTTACTTAGAAACTCAATGTCAGAAAATCCATGCGCCTCGATTTCTCCCTGCCGCACGATGACCAGTTTCCTAGAAGGAATGATATAGAGCCGCTGTTTGCCTGCGCCAAGAGCGGCCACTAAATCTTCAGGAAGCCATGTTGAGTTGGCAACTATGCCCCATTGGCT
>JAOZSZ010000264.1:1231-2266 GCA_029939385.1 Pontiella sp.
AGATAGGAATCTGTCGAGTGAGGTCGCTGGAGACGGGTGCCTTAAGCCACCAAGTCAAACCGTAAGCGGGATTCTGTTCAGTACCCTTGAATAATTCCATGATAATCTTGGAATCAATAATCTGATTGTCTTTCACTCGGCCTTTCAGACGGATGAATTCACCGAATTTCGCCCAGTCGCGGGCCGTCATAAAGGCCCCGCCGCCAACCTGGGGATGGCCATCAGCGCATTTGAACCGCCACTCAACTTCGACACCGATCGGGTCGATAATACGACGTTTTAAATAAGATGCGAACGATTCCTTTCCGAGCCTTCGCTCCAAGGCGTAAGCAAATGCATTCAAATGATACGCCCCATATTCAAATTTCTCGCCCGGCTTTCCCGTCATCGGCTGGCTGACGATGTCCTTCCATGCAAGGGAATGAACAGCAGTCCCACGCTGACCCGCGGTGAGACCGCTAGTCAGAGTTAATAGCTGACGGTAGGTGATCTTGGACTTTTCTGAGTCATCTTTCCACTCAGTGATAGCATTACACGCTAGATCATCTAGTTGAAGGATCTTGTCATTGACTGCAGCTACAGCTGCTACGCCAACGAAGCTCTTGCTACCGCTGGCTAGAAGTTGGCGGCGGTCAGCGGCTCCCCCATTGGCGTAGCGTTCCATAATGATTTTCCCCTCAAACAGCACCACCAGCGTATGACCGCCTTTACCCATGCTGTAATCCGCCGCCGCATTTAGATAATCCTCGCTTGGGGCCTTGAAGGGAGCTGCGCAAGCGATGAAAGAGGGGAGGACAATCCATATGATAATCGTTAGAATATGGTGCATATTATTTCCCTTAAATAGAGGTCGAAATAGGGGTTACTTCAATGTACTTGATACTCATCTAAGCCCTCCGAAAAGGGCGGTTAATTCCTTAAGCTAAAATTGAGGGCCTCCTCCTGGTCAATCATCTAGGGGTCAATCTAGGGGTCAATCTAGGGGTCAGTCCTTTGATATTAGTATTTTCTTTAATTCTAAAAGATTCCCACCGC
>JAOZSZ010000062.1 GCA_029939385.1 Pontiella sp.
TGAATTTAGATATGGCACAAGAAACCTGTGAAGTAAAAGTACGCCGCGGCGAAAGTGTGGATCGCGCACTGCGTCGCCTCAAAAAGGCATTAGACAAAGAGGGTATCCTCAAAACGATGCGCTCAAAGCGTCACTACGAGAAGCCGAGTGAAAAGAAAAAACGGCTGAAAAACTCTCGTCCGAGCAACCGGCATTAAACCTTGCTCAAACACAAAAAAAAGCTCCCCAGTGGGAGCTTTTTTTTGTGCCTTCTTTTCTTCGATCAAAAAATCAATAGCCTGCCGCGCCGGTGACCCAATTCAAATAAAGATCCCATAACCCGGAACCCCCCAATACCCAAATAACCGCAGCAAGAGCAATATAGGGACCAAACGGAATTTTACTCTGTAGCTCCCTTTTCCCCATGGCAATAAAAGAGACTCCGATCACGGCGCCCAGTAGCGATGAAACAAAGGTAATAAAAATTACAGATTCCCAGCCCAGATAAGCCCCCAACGCCCCCATCAGCTTGACATCGCCAAAGCCCATTGCATCCTTCTTTAAGATTAAGCGGCCCAGAATAGAAATTCCCCAGAACATCCCAAATCCACACCCCATACCTATGAGGGAGTAGATTAATCCCTCCAGATGGCCTTCAACGCCATGCATCGACGGAATGAAGAAACTTAGAATTCCTCCCGTAATCATACCACCAATCGTCGTGCGGTCGGGTAGCCACATTTCATCAATATCAACAAAGGTTCCCAGCACTAAGCCAAAGATCATTAGCCAATAGGGCGCTAACAAAGCGTCGTATGGAAAGCGCAACCAAACCAAGACAAATAAAATGGCGGTCAATAGTTCAACCGAAGGATAACGCGCGGCGATAGGGGTTTTGCAATAGCGACACTTTCCCCGCAGGAAAATCCATCCAAGGATCGGTATATTGTCATTCCATGCAAGATTAGTTAGGCACTTTGGGCAACGCGACCGCGGCTTAACTACAGAAAGTTCAGCCGGAATACGGTAGATGCATACATTTAGAAAACTCCCCAAACAGGCTCCAAATATGAACACGATAAAGGTGAAGTACCCATCAATAAATGTCATTTATTACTCCCGTAAACTGCATTTTCTAATGCCTTCTGCATGGTAGAAACCGACGGTTCAACCCCCGTCCAAATCTCGAAAGCCCGAGCCCCTTGATGCAAAAGCATACCCAATCCATTAGCAATCTTTGCGCCAGCACCGCGTGCCGTAGTTAAGAAAGCGGTTTCGGGATACATATAGATCAAATCGAAAGCGCGCTGTCCTTCACGGAAGGCTTCCGCCGGAAGCAAGGAAGGATCTTCCGGTTTCATGCCGACGGGGGAGGCCTGTACAACAAGGTCGCACGCACGACAGAGCTCCGCTCTTTCGCAATCGCATAAGGCCGAAACAACTTCAACATGAGGGGCTAATCCTAAGATCTCGTCCTTGAGCCGCCGAACACGATCCGAATCTATATCGGACAATACAACGGATCGAGCGCCCTTCGTTGCAGCCATCAATGCCGTTGCCCGCCCTGCCCCGCCACAACCTAGAATAAATACAGCATCGTCTTCGACAGTGCTTCCAAAGGCCACTTCAAGAGCCTTAAGGAATCCATAGCCATCGGTATTGTGTCCGACTAAGCCCTCCTCGGTAAATTCCACGGTATTAGCGGCACCTAATAATTGCGCACTCTCGTCGAGTTTTTCCAATCCATGGAATGCAATTTCCTTGTGCGGCACCGTTAGGTTGACTCCGGCAAAGCCCATCTGAGCCATTGCGGGGAGCACCTCCATTAGACGATCTGGATGCACATCAAGCGCAAGATAAATTCCATCGAAACCCAACTCCTGCATCGATGCATTATGCATGACCGGCGAGAGGGTATGCCCAATCGGATGCCCCAATACGGCAAACGGTTTTGTGTGTCCAGTTAGATCCATAATCATTCTCTATTTTTTACTCACACGGTTAAGTCCTGCAATAATTGCTCGAACGGCGGCTTGGTCGATATTAGAATCAGAGGCGACTCCAAAAACAACCCCCCTTTCTTGAATATCAAGCGGAACATAAGCCATCGCTTTTGCATCCGCACCCTCCCCAATCGCTTGCTCGTGATAGTCATTCACTTTAAATTCAGGTTCAACAATACGCTGAATAGCATTCACGAATGCCGAGATCGGCCCATTGCCATCAGCCTTAACCGTTTTCTCTTTTCCATTCACTTTCAGCTTTACCTCGCCATGAATAAAGGTGGGGTCTTGATCGTCTGGGCGCGGCCAATATCCAATGAGTTCATAGGGCCCCTTCGGCAAAACAAACTCCTCCTGAAAGACGGAATGAACCTCGTCCGAACTAATTTCGCGGCCTACAGATTCACTATAAGCTTGTACATATTTACTGAGTTCCGGTTGCATCGCTTTGGGAATCTGGATACCAAAGTCCTGCTCCAGTACCCAAGCAATCCCACCTTTACCGGACTGCGAATTGATGCGGATGAGCCGCTCAAACTTACGCCCAAGATCCGCAGGATCAACATGAAGATACGGCACCTTCCAGCCCATACCAAAATGCTCCGGCGCCTCAGAAAGTTTATGAACCCCTTTATTAATGGCATCTTGATGTGATCCAGAAAAAGCCGTAAAGGTATATTCACCGGCATACGGCTGACGATAATAGACGGGCATACCGGTCAACCGTTCAACCGTTTCCACCACATGCGCGAGATCAGAAAAATCAATTCCAGTATCAATCCCGCGTGAATAGAAATTATTAATACAGGTAACCAAATCCACATTCCCCGTGCGCTCGCCGTGGCCAAAAAGGGTTCCTTCCACTCGGTCGCCCCCCGCCATGAGGGCAAGCTCAGTGGCCGCGACGGCCATCCCTTGATCATTATGCGAATGAAGCGATACGGTAATACAATCGCGCTGTGAGAAATTCGCACAAAAAGACTCGATCATATCCGCATAATGGTTTGGAGGCCGCCGTTCAACGGTGGCCGGAAGATTCATAATCAACGGTTTCTCCGGCGTGGCTTTTCCCCAAGCTTCAAAGACGGCTTCGCAGAGATCAATCCCAAATTTTGGATCGGCATCGGTAAACTCTTCCGGAGAAAATTCATAGCGAATATCCGACTCCGGCATCTTTTCGGCAAGCTCTCGAATTTGCTTCGTAGCGTTAACAGCGGCCTCGATGGTTTGTGCCCAATCCAATCCAAAAACCTGTTTCATATGAAGATCTGATGCAGCAATATAGGCATGCACAATGCCCTGCTTGCATCCCTTAAAAGCCTCAAGAGTCCGCTCAATCAAATGGGGACGACACTGCGTAAGCCCCATAATGAATACATCATCAGGAATCAGGTTTTCCTCAATTAACCGCCGGAAAAAATTAAATTCATCTTGGCTGGCTGAAGGAAAACCAATTTCAATATGTTTAAATCCAAGCGCACAAAGCATTTGAAAGTATTCGAGTTTTTGCTCAGGATTCATCGGATCAGGCAAGGCCTGGTTGCCATCACGAAGGTCCACAGAACACCACTGCGGCGAAGTGGTTATGCTTTTGGATGGCCATTGACGGCTGGGGAGATCAATCATCTCAGGAATCTTATATTTTGATATGCTCATTATTTTTCTCCTTAAAAACAGGGGACAATCTAAACAACCCCGGTTTCGTTATCCATTCTATTTCCTTAAAAAGCTTAGCTTTTACGTGGGGTAGATATTTCCATCGGCTCAGCACAGGCAGGAAAACCCACACCACAACCACAAAAAAACCTCCACAGGTTTCCCTGCGGAGGCTTTCCAAATCGGTTTTTCAACAAACTACAGGCAGGTCTCCTCCTCCATCTCTGTCAAACTCGAATAGAATTAAATTTCTGCTTTGGGATAAGAGCCCAGAATCGTCATCAGAGAACAGTGTTCTTGTAACTCATTAAGAGCACGAGCGACGATGGGATCATCCGCATGCCCATCAATATCAACGAAGAAATAATATTCCCACGCCTTATTCTTACTGGGGCGCGACTCGATCTTACTCATGTTAATGTGGTCGGCCTTAAAAACAGAGAGCGCATCGTAGAGTGCCCCCACCTTGTGTTTCACACCAAAAACGATCGAGGTCTTATCGCTCCCGGTTGCGGGGCCATATTTCGATGCAATAACCAGGAACCGAGTTGTATTCCCTTGCATGTCTTGAATGTTTTCAGCCAGCACATCGATTTTATATATATCCGATGCCATCACACTCGCAATAGCCGCTGCACCGGGGGTTTCAAGAGCTAGCTGCACGGCCTTGGTGGTGCTTTCCACGGGGGAAAGTGTAACGTGTGGCATATTCGCATTCAACCAGCTTCGACACTGTCCAAAAACCTCTTGCTTGCTAAAAACTAAGGTGATTTCTTCTTTGGGCTGACTCCCCAGCAACGTTAACGAAATAGGGAGATAGATTTCGGCACAAATTTTCAAAGGCGTCGTTGCGAACTGATCAAAGGTATGCGTCACCGCACCCTCTGTTGAGTTTTCAATCGGCACCACGCCATAATCGGCCGAGCGATTCTGGACATGGTCAAAGACCTCACTAATCGCACTGGTTGGGATATACCCCACACTCACTCCAAATTTACTCCGAGCGGCTTGGTGTGTAAATGTGGCTTCGGGGCCGAGATAGGCAATCTTCATATCGGTTTCTAATGACAGCGCGGCCGACATAATTTCTCGGTAAATTGCATGGGCCGACTCCTCCGGAAGTGGTCCATTATTTATTTTTTTGATTTTATCAAAAACGGCGCGTTCACGAGAGGGAACATAAATTTCAGCTCCATCCTTTTTCTTCTCTTTTCCAATGCTTAAAACCACATTGATTCGCTCATTTAATAGCCGGACGATCTCTCCATCAAGGCCATCGATTTTATTTCTCAAGTCGTTGAGATTCATTTTTTAACCTCTTTTTTAGCTATTTTTTCTAAAGGGTTAACCTCTTCATCGAGGGCCGCGACCGATTCGTCCTCAACGAGGTTCGGGTCCTCCTTTTCCTTCGCACGAGAGGAGGCATCGGCACGGAGTTCCTTTTCCATCTCTGGAAACGGTTTAGTGCTTTGTTTCTTTTCATCCGTCGGCATGGCACGTTTCAACTCTGCGCTCCCCGGCAAATCATCAATATGGTTGATTCCAAAATGCTCCAAAAACTTTTGAGTGGTTCCAAACAACCATGGACGCCCCGGCAACTCACTACGCCGAACCACGCGCACGAGCTGCATATCAATCAGCTTACGCAACACGGCATCCACCGAAACCCCGCGCACCTCCTCGATCTCTGATCGCAAACAGGGCTGGCGATAAGCCACGATGGCTAAGGTTTCCAATGCGGGCTTGGACAAACGCAACGTCTGGTTCTTTTCGAGTAAGGCTCGGACGAAGGGTCCACAGGCCGCATCATTCTGCAATCGATAAGCCCCGCCCACTAATGAAATATCCAACCCCAGCTTGGCCTTCACAAGATCTTCTTTCAGCTGTTGAAGGGCGCCCTCAAGTTGTTGATCCGTCGCCTTGGCATACTGTTCATAAGGCCCGCCGAATCCGGTTCCGGTTTCGATCATGGCCTTACGAATGCGTTTAATCGTCAACGGCTCCTTCGCCGCAAACAACAAGGCTCCAACAATTTGTTTTAGTTCTGGAAGTACATCAATCGTGCTTTCGCTCATTCTTCACACTCCGACTATTCTTCACCCACCCGCGCTTCTTCAACGGTTTCGTTCTCAGCTTTCTTCAATTCGCGCGACTCCACAACAATATGACCAAACTGATCGTCCTGCACGGCCGCAATCCGGTTTAATTTTATCAATTCAAGCACGGCGAGAAAGGTACAAATAATCTCCTGCCGAGACGTCATCCCCATGAACAGGTCAGTAATACACAATCGTTTTGTGGCCTTAATGGTTTCGATGATATAGCTCACCTTCTGAGAAACCGTATGTTCCTCTGCAAAAATTTCCTGAAGGTTCTCCTCCTCGACTCGCCCCAAAGCATCATTTAAGGATGAGATTAAATCAAAAATACTCGCATCGCGCAGATCGATCTCCGGCGATACCCCCAACTCTACGTGCTCACTTTCACGAGCAAAAACATTTTCTTGATAGAGTTCAAGCTCTTCCAGATGATCTGCCGCATCCTTAAATTTCTTATATTCCACCAATTGGCGAACGAGATCCCAACGCGGGTCCTCCGGGTCCTCTTCTTCCAAATCCTCACGCTCATCCGCCGGCAGCAATAAGCGACTTTTAATCAACATCAGCGTTGCTGACATCACAATAAAGTCCCCTGCAATATTCAGGTCGAGCACCTTCATTAGTTTTAGATATTCCATATATTGATCGGTAATTCGGCCGATCGGAATATCATAAATATCCACCTCATCTTTTTTGATGAGATATAAAAGCAGGTCGAGAGGCCCCTCGAAAACTTCGAGCATGACCTTATAGTCGTCTTTAATAAGTTCCATTTGGTTAGACACAATTCCTTAAAGTTATTCTAAACCCACGGCTTGCCGGGCTTTCGAGAGCGTTTCCCGAGCAAGAATGGAGGCTTTTTGCGCACCCGTGCGCAAGATGTCATTCACATACTCCATATCCGCGGCGAGCTCCGCGCGCTTTTCACGCATCGGGCCAAAGTGTTCATTGATTTTTTCGAGGAGCTCCTTCTTCGCCGAGCCATAGCCCATGCCGCCCGCGCGATAGCGCTCCGCCAATTCAGCCCGCTCCGCTTCCGTTGCAAAAAGCTTATACAGCGCAAAGACATTACAGGTGTCGGGATCCTTGGGATCTTCGAGCTCTTTGCTGTCCGTCAGAATCTTCATTACCCGTTTTTTAAAAGGTTTTCCTTCGCCAAAAATTTCCAGCGTATTGTCATACGACTTCGACATCTTCTGCCCATCGATCCCCGGAACCACGGCCACATCTTCACGGATCGAAGGTTCCGGAATGGTGAATACTTCGCCAAAGGTATTATTAAAACGGATCGCCAAATCGCGCGTCACTTCCACATGCTGTTTTTGATCGCGCCCCACCGGAACCACATTCGACTGCACCGCAAGGATATCAGCGGCCATCAGCACCGGATAAGCAAACAGACCGTGCGACGCCGCGATCCCCTTTGTAATCTTATCCTTGTAAGAGTGGCATCGTTCTAACAACCCCATCGGCGTAACGGTCGAAAGCAACCACGCCAGCTCATGAACTTCCGGCACATCGCTTTGACGATAAAATGCGGTTTTTTCTGGATCAATTCCACACGCCAAAAAATCCAGCGCCACATCGATCGTCATCGAACGAAGTGCCTCAGCATTTTGGACGGTGGTCATGGCGTGATAGTTCGCAATGAACAAATAGGCCTCGCCCTGCTCCTGCAGCTCAATGGCCGGCTTCATCATACCGAAATAGTTTCCAATATGCAGTTTGCCCGAAGGCTGTATGCCCG
>JAOZSZ010000063.1:0-5951 GCA_029939385.1 Pontiella sp.
CATCTGGGAAGTCGTCGTATTCGTACGGTAGGTGAATTGCTAGAAGGGCAGTGCCGGGTTGGTTTGGCACGTATTCAACGTTTAGTTAAAGAACGTATGACGATCTTTGACACAACCGTTGATCGTCTTTCTTCGCAAAAACTGATTAATCCAAAAGCACTTTCAGCCGTAATTAAGGATTTCTTTGGCCGTAGCCAATTGTCGCAGTTCATGGATCAAACGAATCCACTTTCTGAACTTACGCACAAGCGTCGTCTTTCGGCTCTTGGGCCGGGCGGGCTAAATCGGGATCGTGCTGGCTTTGAAGTACGTGACGTACATAGTTCGCACTACGGACGTATTTGTCCGATCGAAACCCCTGAAGGGCCTAATATTGGTCTGATCTCCTCTCTGGCTACTTTTGCGAAGGTCAATGAGTATGGATTCATCGTTACGCCATATTTAAAAGTGGCGAAAGGGAAAGTTTCGAAGCATTTGGATTGGCTGACTGCCGATGAGGAAGAACGCTACGTTATCGCGCAGGCAAATGCCGAGCTCGACGATAAGAGTTGTTTTGTAAGTGATCGTATTATGGTGCGTGTTCTAGGTGATTTTCGCGAGATGACACCGGCTGACGTACAATATATGGACGTTTCGCCAAAGCAGGTGGTATCCATTGCTGCAGGTTTGATTCCATTCCTCGAGCATGATGATGCAAACCGCGCACTTATGGGTTCTAATATGCAACGACAGGCTGTTCCGCTTATGAAAGCAGAACGTCCCTTTGTTGGAACGGGGATTGAAGGCCGTCTGGCCCGCGACTCCCGTGTGCTTATTCTTGCCGAAGCCGACGGCGTAGTGGCGTATGTTTCTGCGGATCGTATTGTGATTTCTAAGGATGGGAAAGCTCCGATTAAGAAGACCCCTTCGAGCGAATTTCAAACGTATGATTTGCGTAAGTTTATGCGTTCAAATGCGGGAACCTGCTTGAACCAACGTCCGTTAGTTAAAACGGGCCAAAAAATCAAGCAAGGCGATGTTTTAGCGGATGGTTCCGGGACCGACGAAGGTGAATTGGCTCTTGGACGAAACGTAGTTGTGGCCTTCATGCCTTGGTGTGGATACAACTTCGAGGATGCCATTTTAATTAACCAGAAATTGGTTCGCGAAGATGTTTACACTTCAATTCACATTAAAGAATTTGAATGTGGCGCTCGTGATACGAAGCTCGGCCCAGAAGAAATTACGCGGGATATTCCAAACGTTGGAGAGGAAGCACTTAAAAATCTCTCCCACGATGGTATTATTCAAATTGGTGCCGAAATCTCTCCCGGCGATATTCTCGTAGGTAAGATTACACCGAAAAGTGAAACTGAACTTGCGCCAGAAGAACGTTTGCTTCGTGCCATTTTTGGTGAGAAAGCGGCGGATGTTCGCGACACTTCTTTGAAGGCTCCTTCCGGCACATATGGAATTGTGATGGACGTAAAGGTTTCTTCTAAAGAGACTTCGCTTAAGAAGCAAGATGAGCCCTCCGATGTGAAGAAGGTTCAGATCGATATTAATGATCGACATGAGCGCGTGATTTCGCAGTTGACCGAAGATCTGACGGAGTCACTTTCCAATATTCTTTTAGGGGAGAAGATTCCCTTGGATGTAATGAATATGGAATCAGGCGATATCATTATTCCTGCCAACCGTAAGATCACCAAGACGCTGTTGCGCAAGCTTGCTGCAAATTATGAACACGTCGACATCGATCCTAGCCCGATTCGTATTAAGATTATGGGCATTATTGATGAATACCGCAGTAAATTTTCCGAAGCCAGTGCGGATAAGAATCGCTCAATCAATCGGGCCGGCAGTGGAGAGGAACTCGATGCGGGTATTGTGAAATCAGTGAAGGTTTATATTGCCGAAAAGAAGAAGCTTTCTGTGGGTGATAAAATGGCGGGCCGACATGGTAACAAAGGGGTTGTTTCTCGGATTATTGCTGAAGAAGAGATGCCTTTCCTTCCAGATGGAACTCCTGTGGATATTGTACTCAACCCATTGGGCGTACCTTCACGGATGAACGTGGGGCAGGTTTTTGAAACCCATCTGGGGTGGGCTTGTAAGCATTTAGGGATGCACATTGCAACGCCGATTTTTGATGGTATTTCTGAACAACAGATCCGCGATATGCTTTCTGATGCAGGATTGCCCGACGACGGTAAGACCGTTCTTTATGATGGTCGAACCGGTGAAGAATTTGAACAACGGGTTGTGGTGGGCGTGATCTATATGCTCAAACTTCACCACCTCGTCAGTGAGAAGATCCATGCCCGTGCGGTGGGTCCATACTCTCTTGTTACCCAGCAACCGCTTGGCGGTAAGGCCCAGTATGGTGGCCAGCGCTTTGGTGAGATGGAAGTGTGGGCACTCGAAGCCTATGGCGCCGCGCATGCTTTGCAGGAAATCTTGACGGTGAAAAGTGATGATATTGCCGGTCGTACTCGTATGTACGAGGCTATTGTTAAGGGCACAAATGTCCTTGATTCTGGACGCCCAGAATCATTCAACGTTTTGATTAAAGAGCTGCAGGGATTAGGCCTCAACTTCCAAGTGAAGAATGAGGACGGCGAGACTATTCTCTAGACCCTCTTGCCGGCTTGTCCGGTAAACCATTTAGATTGCAGGAGGAACACCGGTGGAAAAAAATTCAAACAGTGTAGCGGAAATCTTTGGAATGAAGCGCGAGGATCTCAATGATTATGCGAGTATCTCACTCGCTTCGCCAGAGTCGATTCGTTCGTGGAGTCACGGAGAAGTTAAGAATCCGGAAACCATTAACTACAGAACATTCAAACCTGAAAAAGGTGGACTGTTTTGCGAACGTATTTTTGGCCCAACGAAGGATTGGGAATGTTCATGTGGAAAATATAAGCGCATTAAGCACAAAGGAGTCATTTGTGAGCGTTGTGGTGTGGAAGTTACACTGTCTCGTGTGCGTCGAGAGCGTTTAGCGCACATCGAATTAGCGGTTCCTGTTTCCCATATTTGGTTCTTCAAGGCCACTCCAAGTCGCATGGGTTTAATGCTAGATATGACCATGCGCAATCTTGAACGCGTACTCTACTATGATAACTATATTGTAGTAGATGCAGGAGAGACTCCTCTTAAAGAAAAGCAGTTACTTTCGGAAGAGGAATATCGCGAAGCATTAGATAATTATGGTTTGGACAGCTTTGTGGCCAAGATTGGTGCCGAAGGTGTTCGTGATCTGCTTTGCAAAATCGATCTCATGGAAACGCTACAGGCTTTGGAAGAAGCGATGATGAATACGCGTTCCAAGCAGACCCGTAAAAAGCTCGTGAATCAGATGAAGGTAATGGAAGGATTCATTAAGAGTAACTCCCGTCCAGAATGGATTATCATGGAAGTACTTCCCGTGATTCCTCCGGATCTACGTCCGCTGGTCCCGCTTGAAGGGGGGCGTTTCGCAACATCTGACCTTAACGATCTCTATCGACGTGTGATTAACCGTAACAACCGTTTGCGGACTCTTCTTGCACTTAAAACCCCTGAAGTAATCATTCGTAACGAAAAACGTATGTTGCAACAGTCGGTTGATGCTCTATTTGATAATGGTCGTCATGGTCGCGCCGTTACCGGTCCTGGAAATCGCCCACTAAAATCCTTGAGTGATATGCTTAAAGGAAAACAGGGACGCTTCCGTCAAAACTTGCTCGGAAAGCGGGTCGACTATTCTGGCCGTTCTGTGATTGTGGTTGGACCCTCTCTTAAACTAAATCAGTGTGGTCTCCCCAAGAAAATGGCACTAGTTCTTTTTGAGCCATTCATTATCCGTAAGCTTAAGGAGCGGGGTGTGGTACACACCGTTCGTAGCGCGAAAAAAATGATTGAGCGTGAAGTGGATGAAGTGTGGGATATCCTTGAGGAAGTGACTAGCGGGCACACTATAATGCTTAACCGTGCGCCGACCCTTCACCGTCTTTCTATTCAGTCTTTTGAACCCATCTTGATTGAAGGTGAGGCGATTCAGTTGCATCCGTTAGTATGTACCGCTTATAATGCTGACTTTGATGGTGACCAAATGGCGGTTCATGTACCGCTTTCTGTTGAAGCGCAGGTAGAGTCAAAAACTCTTATGCTCGCGACCAACAACATCTTCTCGCCTTCCAGCGGAAAGCCGGTTACGACGCCGACGCAGGATATGGCACTTGGGTGTTACTATATGACATCTGATTCTCAGCCTTATTTGATGAAGCGGAAAAAAGACGAATGTCTACACGTCATGAACGACTTGAATGAAGTACACACAGCGTATGACGAAGGTGTAATAAAGATTCAAGATCGGATCCGTTTCCGGAACCCGGACTATCAGCGTGAAACGCGGAATGGAGACAAAGATCATTCTATTATCACCACGACGGTCGGTCGTATCTTCTATAATGAAGTTTGGCCTGCGGAGCTTGGTTTTGTGGATAAAACCGCAACCAAACAGGTCATCGGAAAAATGATTGAAGAGTGCTACGAGATTTCGGGGCACAACGAGACTGTAAGAGTACTCGATGACCTTAAGGATCTTGGTTACGAAAATGCAACCCTGTCCGGCATGTCCATTGGATTATGCGATATGATCATCCCGCAGGACAAGAGCGGTATGATTGCCGATGCCCGAAAGAATATCGACGGAGTTGAGGCCAAATATAAAAAAGGTCTGATTACGGAAGGCGAGCGCTACAACATGATTATTGATATTTGGACGGACACCAATGACCGTCTGACCGACAAACTTTTCGATGTGCTTGAAAAGAATGATGATCCCCTCAATAAGCAGTCTGTTGATGAGTTGAATCCAGTTTATGTGATGGTTGATTCGGGAGCCCGTGGTAGTCGTCAGCAGATTCGTCAGCTTGCGGGTATGCGGGGTCTGATGGCCAAGCCTTCAGGCGAAATTATTGAACGACCGATTCTCTCGAACTTCCGAGAAGGACTATCGGTACTAGAATACTTTATTAGTACACATGGTGCTCGTAAAGGTTTGGCCGATACGGCATTGAAAACGGCCGACTCAGGCTATCTGACACGTAAACTAGTTGACGTATCTCACGATATCATTGTTTCCGAAGAAGATTGCCACACCCTTAACGGAATTGAAGTCAGTGCTATTACCGAAGGTGATGAGGAGCTTGTTCCGCTCTCCCAACGGATTATTGGCCGATCTGCAGCGGAAGACATCTGCAACCCGCATACGCTTGAAATTATCGTGGCGGCAGGGGAGCTGATCGATAAATATTCTGCTCGCAAGGTCGAAAGTGCTGGTGTTGAAAACGTTGTGATTCGTAGTGTATTGACTTGTGAATCTCGTCGGGGAATTTGTGCAAACTGTTACGGTAAAAACCTAGCGACCGGTCAAAAGGCGGAACTGGGACAACCTGTTGGTATTATTGCCGCACAATCCATTGGAGAACCGGGCACACAGCTCACCATGCGTACATTCCATATTGGAGGTACTGCGAGCTCCGTCTTTAAACAACCCAAAATTACGGCGAAATCTTCTGGTATTATTAAGTATGAAAATATTCGATCGGTGAAGGTCGATGAAGAAAATATCGTACTGAATAAAAACGGAAATATCCTCGTTCTGGATGGAGATGGCCGCGAGCTTGAACGCTACGCCTTGGTCATCGGCGCTATTGTGAGTGCTGACGATGGTGCTGAAGTGACCGCTGGAGAAACGTTTGTTCAGTGGGATCCATACTCCGTGCCAATTCTTTCCGAGCACAATGGTGTGGTCGAATTCCATGACTTTATCGAAGGAGTCACCGTTCAAAAAGGGGTGGATGAATCGACCGGCGTTGAAGGCTTGGTGGTGATGGAACATAAAGAGGATCTTCATCCGCAAATTGTGATCCGTGACAAGAAAGATAAAGATAAAGTAGGCTACTATTCTATTCCTGCTGGCG
>JAOZSZ010000063.1:6051-7457 GCA_029939385.1 Pontiella sp.
ATCCGTGACAAGAAAGATAAAGATAAAGTAGGCTACTATTCTATTCCTGCTGGCGCACAGGTGATGATCGGCGAAAAAGAGGTTATTAATGCAGGTTTCACGCTAGCCCGTACGCCGCGTAAAACGGTTCGGACGAAAGATATTACCGGGGGTCTACCGCGTGTGGCCGAGCTGGTTGAAGCTCGTACGCCAAAAGAGGCCGCCGAAATTGCTAAGATTGAAGGGATTGTTGAGCTCGGTGGTATTGCCAAGGGCAAGCGCAAGCTGATTGTTCGCGATAGTGTCACCGCGGCAGAAGAAGAACACCTTATCCCAATGAACAAGCATGTCATCGTATTCCCTGGCGACTTCGTCCATAAAGGTCAGCAGTTGACGGAAGGCCCGATTGTTCCTCAGGAACTACTCGAGGTTTGTGGTCCTCAGGATCTACAGGAATACTTGGTGAATGAGGTTCAGGCGGTTTATCGTCTTCAAGGGGTAGAAATTAACGATAAGCACATCGAAGTGATTGTTCGTCAGATGTTGCGTAAAGTTAAGATCACAGATCCTGGGGATACGGAATTCCTTTGGGGCGAGCAGGTTGAAAAACAAAGCTTCCAGCAAACCAACCAAAAGGCGATTGCTGATGGGCGTCGTCCGGCGGAAGCCTCTCCGGTCTTACTGGGTATTACCAAAGCGGCTCTTGAAACAGAAAGTTTCATTTCTGCGGCATCGTTCCAAGATACGACCCGTGTTCTTACCAAAGCGGCTACCCTTGGAATGGTTGACCAACTTCGCGGATTCAAGGAAAACGTGATTATGGGTCGTTTGATTCCGGCGGGTACTGGATTCCCGATGTATAAGGACATTAAACCAATTAAGCTGGGCGAAGAAATATCGATTGAAGATCTGCTCGGTGGAGATCCACTGGCGATTGATTAAGCTTAGAGAATCTCAATGAGAAAAGAAAAAGGCGAAGCTATAAGCTTCGCCTTTTTCTTTGGATGATCGAGGGGAACGTTAATTCTATTAGGAAGTGAATTTATAGCATCACACTCCGGTTTTATTGGGTTTTTTATGAATTCGTCTTGACGGGTTAAGAACTCACGACTTATACATGATAAAAATTATAATGAAATGGTAGTTTAAGGAGATTTGGAAATGAAGTTATCCACAAAAGGTCGTTACGCAACGCGTATTTTATTATGTATTTCCCGTCTTCAAGGCGAGCAGCCCGTATCAAAGAAAAGAATTTCTGAGCAGGAAGGAATCTCTACAGACTATATTGAACAGATTATTGTTCCTCTTAAAAACGCGGGATTGGTGAATAGCGTTCGCGGCCTACGGGGCGGTTTTCGGCTCGCCAAAGACTCTGCAGAGATCACGGTTTACGATATTTTGTCAGCATCAGAAGGGAATATTAATCT
>JAOZSZ010000064.1 GCA_029939385.1 Pontiella sp.
AGCACGAGCGCGCCGGCACACATAGGGCAGGGTTCTTTAGTCACATACATCACCGCGCCGTTAAGCCGCCAGTTATTCACAGCCTGCGTGGCTTGAGTGATGGCAAGGATTTCAGCATGAGCCGTGGGATCCTTGAGGGTCTCGGTTTGGTTGTATGCCTTTCCGATCACTTCTCCATTTTTAACAATCACTGCGCCACAGGGGACTTCGCCCTCTTCAGCCGCACGTTCCGCCTGACGTAAAGCCATGCGCATAAATTGAATATCAGGAGAAAGGTTATCCATGGCTTGAAGGCGAAGTTAAGATTATTTCGTGGCTTCTTTATTTATTTTATGAATACGCTCAACAACGGAGTCACAAAGCGCTGGATCTTCTTTGAGCGCACGGACGGCGGAGTCGCGACCCTGTCCAAGTTGGGTGCCATCCATAGAAAGCCATGAACCTTTTTTATCGATAATACCGACATCAATAGCCGCATCGATAACAGACCCCGTAAAGGAGATCCCCTCGGCGTAGAGAATGTCGAATTCTGCTTGGCGAAAAGGGGCGGCAACCTTGTTTTTAACAACCTTTACGCGAGTGCGGTTGCCATAGATGGTTCCACTGGAATCTTTAAGTTGTCCAATACGGCGAATATCGAGCCGAACGGAGGAGTAAAACTTGAGTGCACGGCCTCCGGGGGTGGTTTCTGGACTACCAAACATGACGCCCACTTTTTCACGGATCTGGTTGGTAAAGATACAGGTGGTGCGAGATCGATTGATGGCCGACGTCAATTTACGAAGAGCTTGCGACATCAATCGTGCTTGAAGGCCGACGTGTGATTGCCCCATTTCACCATCGAGCTCGGCTCGCGGTGCCAATGCGGCGACGGAGTCAACAACAACGACATCCAGTGAATTACTTTTAATCAGGGCTTCACAAATATTGAGTGCTTCCTCACCGGAGTCTGGTTGAGAAATGAGTAGATTATCGATATCGACACCGATTTTCTTAGCATAGGAGGGATCGAGCGCATGCTCGGTATCAATGAAGGCCGCCAAGCCCCCTGTTTTCTGAGCGTTAGCAATAATATGCGAAACAAGGGTGGTTTTCCCCGAGGATTCTGGGCCATAGATTTCGACAATTCGACCCCGAGGAACGCCGCCAATTCCAAGAGCGAGGTCAAGGGTTAACGCCCCCGTGGAGATGGTTTCAATCTTCATATTTGCCGAGACAGAACCCAGCTTGACGATTGCGCCCTCTCCGTATTGTTTTTGAATTTGCGCCACTACAGTGCTCAGTGCGGCTGATTTATCTACGACGGGGGTTTTTTTTGCGGCCATATGGGTTTCTCCTTAATATCGACGAATAGTAGGGGTTAGAAATAAGACCCATATTTTTATCCAACCTCTGCCTTAATGTCAACGATACCCGCCTTAAACTCTCGTGAAATTTAGGATTCTATGAGTGGTTATTAACTATTTTCTGAAAGAACTCGTAATCAAAAGTGATTCTGAGATAGTGCCCCGCATTTCTATTTCCTAATTAAAATAACTCATTGAACCGTGGAATATTCATGATCCAAACAAACAAACTATTTCAATTAAAAATTGAACGCCCCCGTAATGTAAAGAATGATATTTTGTCAGGACTTACCGTCGCCTTGGCCCTCATTCCTGAAGCGGTGGCCTTTTCTTTTGTGGCTCATGTTGACCCCGTAGTGGGTCTTTATGCCGCCTTCATGATGGGATTAATTACCGCCATCTTTGGCGGCCGGCCGGGCATGATTTCAGGGGCGACGGGTGCGGTCGCAGTGATCTTTGCGCCATTAGTAATCCTGCAAACCGCCGTCGTTGGGGCGGAAGCCGCATTGGGCTATCTTTTTGCGGCTGTCATTCTGATGGGAATCTTACAGATGGGTTTCGGCTTACTCAAACTAGGAAAATTTATCCGTTTAGTGCCGCATCCGGTCATGCTTGGCTTTGTGAACGGTCTGGCTATTATTATCTTTAAGGCACAATTTGAGCAGTTTTATGTTGGCCATGGTGCGGATAAGCACCTCTTGGATATAATACCCTTGCTCGTTATGGGAGGAATGATTGTCCTTACCATGCTCGTCAGCTTTTTCCTTCCCAAACTTACTAAAGCAGTGCCGGCCACCTTGGCGGCGATTGTCGGCGTCACTCTAATCTCATTTTTCCTCGATAAATTTGGCCTCTTTCATTCCCGTACCGTACTCGACTTTGTGATGGGCATGGATCCAAATAAAACCACGATTGCGGCCTCGCTTCCGACGTTCGCCATTCCGCACATTCCCTTTAATTGGGAGACGATCAAGTTCATCCTCCCTTATTCCGCCCTAGCGGCCTCAGTCGGTCTGATTGAATCGCTTATGACACTCACGCTCGTTGATGAAATTACCGAAACCCGCGGGCGGGGGAACAAAGAATGTCTTGGACAGGGACTCGCCAACCTCACCAACGGCTTCTTTGGCGGCATGGGAGGCTGCGCTATGATTGGACAGAGCATGATTAATATTCGCGGCGGGGGCCGCGGACGGTTGTCCGGCATTTCGGCGGCGTTGTTCCTACTAGCAGCACTGCTCTTTGCCGCACCACTCGTAGAAATGATCCCGCTGGCGGCGCTCGTTGGAGTGATGTTCATGGTGGTAATTGGAACCTTCGAGTGGTCGAGCTTCCGAATTATTACAAAAATCCCCAAAATGGATGCCTTCATTATCATCCTTGTTTCAACCATCACCGTACTCGAAGATCTCGCCGTCGCTGTGTTGGTCGGCATCATTGTTTCCGCACTTGCCTTTGCCTGGGAACACGGTAAAAAAATCCATGCTCATATTAAGACGAATGAACATGGCACCAAAATTTATCACCTCGAAAGTGCACTCTTCTTTGGTTCCGCCCAATCGTTCAAGGATTTATTCGATCCCCGCAACGATCCGCCAGATGTTGTAATCGATTTTAAAAATTCGCGCGTTTACGATCACTCCGGAATCGAGGCCATCAATAATATTACCGAGCGCTATACCGATCAGGGTAAATCCCTTCATTTGCTCAATCTCAGCGCAGAATGCCAAGAGTTACTCAATAAAGCTGAAAGTATTGTCGAATTAAGTGTGATTAAAGATCTCGATTGGCACATTGCCGACAACAAACTGGCGTAGAGATCATCCGTTCATCTGTTTCGACAGGGACCAAATCGTTGAGTTATCTGAGGTTTGGGGTAAGGACAGGCCGCCGGGCGGTCCGAACGGCGGAACGGTGGCTGTCGTTTGACTAAATACCGAAGTCGTCGGCCATAACCATTTCAGGATCAACTCCAAGGCTGTCGACCATATCGTTTACGCATTTAAGCATGATAGGGGGGCCACAGAGGTAGAACTCGATTTCGGTGGGGTCTTCGTGTTGATCAAGATATTCATCAAGTACAACTTGGTGAATAAATCCAGTGAGGCCTTTCCAATGATCTTCGGGGAGCGGGTCGCTTAAGGCGATGTGCATAGAGAAGTTGGGGAACTCTTTTTCTAAAGCACGAAATTCTTCCATATAGAAGAGCTCTGTAACGGAGCGGCCGCCATACCAGAATGTGATTTTTCGATCTGTATTAACGCGTTTGAGCTGATCGTAAATGTGCGAGCGCATGGGCGCCATACCTGCGCCGCCGCCAATAAAGCACATTTCGCGTTCCGTTTCTTGTGCGAAGAATTCGCCATAAGGACCGGAGATAATAATTTTGTCGCCCGGCTTTAGGTTAAACACATAGCTGGAACAAATGCCGGGGGGATAGCTGGTTCCGGGGGGTGGGGAGGCAATGCGAATATTAAGCATGATGATATCGTCTTCGAGGGGGAAATTGGCCATGGAGTAGGCGCGATAGCAGGGTTCATCATTATTGGCCACATAGTCCCACAGCTTAAATTTATCCCAGTCGCCTCGATATTCATCGGCGACGTCAAAGGTTTTATAGGAGAGGTTTTTGTAGGCGGGAACGTCAATTTGAATGTAACCCCCGGCTTTGAAATCGAGTTTTTCACCGGAGGGAAGTTCAACAATGAGCTCTTTGATGAAGGTCGCCACATTGTCGTTGGAACGGACGGTGCATTCATATTTTTTGATTTCAAGGATTTCTTGAGGAATCTCCAGTGCCATATCTTCTTTGACTTTAAGCTGGCACGATAGGCGATAGCCTTCTTTGGCTTTGGCTTTAGTGATTTGCCCGGCCTCGGTGGGGAGCAGGTCTCCCCCGCCGGCGGTGACTTTACAGGTGCACATGCCGCACGTTCCTCCTCCGCCACAGGCGGAGGGAAGAAATATCTTTTGGTTGGAGAGGGCGGAGAGCAAGGAGGTTCCTGGTTTGACCTCTAGTTCTCGATCGCCGTCATTAATGTTTAGCTTGGCCAGTCCTTGGGGAACCAGTTTCTTTGCCGCAACCATGAGGAGAATCACTAAAAGCATGATTACGGTGCTGAAAACAATGACGCTTGATACGATATAAATGATTGGATTTTCCATATTCTATCTCAATTTTTCTTTTCACAGATGGTCGCAGCTTTTTTTTTGCGGGAAATCGGTGAAAACCTATGTCATCGGTGAATTCCTTAAAGATCAATTCCGGAGAAGCACATGAATGCCATCGCCATGAGGCCGGTTACGATCATGGTGATCCCTAGGCCTTTTAGCCCGTCTGGAATATGCGAGTAGCGTAGCTTTTTTCGAATGGCCGCCATGGAGGCGATGGCCAGCAACCAACCTACTCCGGAGCTAAATCCAAATACGGTGGATTGTATGAAACCGTATTCGCGTTCTACCATAAAGAGTGAGCCCCCGAGAATGGCGCAGTTTACGGTGATTAGGGGTAGAAAAATACCCAGCGAGTGATAGAGCTTGGGGAAAAACTTATCAAGGATCATTTCAACGAGCTGCACCATGGAGGCGATGGTTGCGATGAAGCAGATAAAGTTTAGGAAGCTGAGGTCCAGCCCTCCGAGCTCAATCCCAGGAACCCATGATAGCGCTCCGGGAGCCAGTAGGAAGTGGTGAATGGCCCAGTTGACGGGGAGGGTGATCGTGAGTACGAAGATGACGGCAAAACCTAAACCAATCGCGGTGTCTACTTTCTTTGAACAGGCGAGGAAGGAACACATCCCCAGAAAGTAGGCGAGTAGAATGTTTTCGATAAAGATGGCCTTAACGGCGATGCTTAATAATTCCATGATTATTCCTCCACCTTTTTGGTGATGGTCCGCTGCAACCAGATGAGCAGACCTAGAATGATGAATGCTCCCGGTGCGAGTAGGGCGAGACCATTGCCCGTAAAGTTTTCTCCGAATGGAAGGGTGATCCCAAACCATTTTCCAAAACCAAGAATCTCGCGGATCGATGCGACGGTGATGAGGACAATTCCGTAGCCTAAGCCGCTTCCAAGTCCATCGAGAAAGGAGTCTTTGGGTGGGTTTTGTAAAGCGAAGGCTTCGGCGCGTCCCATCACAATGCAGTTGGTAATAATCAAGCCAACGAAAACGCTGAGCTGTTTACTAATGTCGAATAGAAAGGCTTGTAGGAGTTGGTCGGCAATAATCACGAGAGTGGCAATGACGGCCATTTCCACAATCATTCGGATTCCACTTGGGATGACATTGCGAAGCAGTGAAATCACAAAGTTTGATAAGGCCACCACTGCGGTTAACGCAAGGGTCATTACGATGGCCGTATCAACCTTCACGGTAACCGCCAGTGCGGAACAGATTCCTAGAACCTGAACGGTAACCGGATTGTTGTCAAAAAACGGATCCATCAATAGTTTCTTAGCCGCGGAAGCCATGGTTAGTTCCCCTTGATATGGTTAAAATAGTTGGCATATTGCTCGGCATCTTTACGAAGAAGGGCTTCGACGCCTTTCCCCGTTAGCGTTGCTCCTGAAATGCCATCCACCGTGCTGTCGTTTAATGGAGAGCCTGGTTTAGTAATGGTAAACCCCGTGGATTTCCCGTTGGCATAAAGCCTCTTTCCTGCAAACTGAGACAGGAACCAGTCCTTCTCGATTTCAGCCCCCAGTCCGGGGGTTTCGCCGTGCTTGTAGAAACTAATTCCTGCGATGGTTTCTAGGTCAGCATTCAGGGCAAGATAGCCATAGAGCGTGCTCCAAAGCCCTTTCCCGGAGATGGGGAAGGCATATTTTGAAGGCCTCTTCGCTCCGTCATCGGTCCACGTGTATAGAGGAAGACCGTCGGCCGTTTCTTCGGAAACATGTTTTTCAAAGGTGGCTTCGATTTCTAATCGCTTCATTTCTCCAATAGAAACACCAAAGGCTTTAACAATGTTGCGTTTCACATCAAATGCTTTATTGGCTTCTTGCCGGCTTTTAAGTCCCGCCGCGGTGCCGGAAAGCAATAGACTACAGGTGATGCAGATGATGGCCGCAAAGGTTATGGTTTTAGTCTCTTCACGCATTGTTTAAAGCCCTCGCATAAGCTGTTCTTTTCTTAATGTGCGCTTGAACGACAAAGTGGTCGATCAGTGGAGCCATTACGTTCATGAAAAGGATGGCGAGCATCGTGCCTTCAGGATAGGCCGGATTGGCCACACGGATGAGTATGGTGAGTGCACCAATCATAAATCCATAAATCCACTTTCCCGTATGGGTGGCCGCGCAGGAGACGGGGTCGGTTGCCATAAAAACAATGCCGAACAAGAAGCCGCCCATAACTAGATGGTAATAAAACGGCAGATTGCTAAAAGCATCTTCCAAGGGGAGAGCATTAAATAGAAAACCGGTAACGGCGAGACCCAGTATTCCACTAAGGATTACGCGCCAGGATACGATTCCTGTGATCAATAAGAAGATCATCCCGAGTACAATCGCAATCGCCGAGGTGGAACCAATGCAACCTGAGATGGTTCCCACTGTCATATTCCAAAGGGTAAAACCAGAATCTGCTAAAGCCTGAATAGCCTCCGTTCCTTTTTCTGTCACAGCGGCAATGGCGAGTGGGGTCGCGGCGGTAACTCCATCGAGGTTTTCGGTTACCGTGCCGAGGAAATTATTATCGAGTGTTGTATGGGCTGAACCAATCCAAACTTTATTGCCTGAAATTTGTGCGGGATAAGCAAAGAAGAGGAACGCTCGTCCGGTTAGTGCGGGATTGAGAACGTTGAAGCCTACGCCGCCAAAGATTTCCTTACCAATAATAATACCGAAGGAGACGCCCACCGCCACTTGCCATAAAGGAAGGGTGGGGGGGAGAATGAGTGGAAAGAGCATACCCGTTACCAAGAAGCCTTCATTAATCTCATGCTTCCGAACGATGGCAAAAAGAACTTCCCAGATTCCACCAACAAGATAGGAGACCAATACGATCGGCAACACCATGAGCGAACCGCGTAAGATA
>JAOZSZ010000065.1 GCA_029939385.1 Pontiella sp.
TAATGGCGAGATTCGTGTCCCAAAAATCATCAATCAGTAGGATAATCATGGCTGATCTTCATAAATTAACAATTACAGAACTCTCAAAAAAATTAGAAGCAGGCGAATACACATCGGTTGATATCGTTAATGATCTTCTTGCATCCATTGATGCGACGGATGGGAAAGTTGGTGCTTATTTAAGTCTTGATCGCGACAGTGCGCTTGAACAGGCCAACGCTGCTGACGCGGCACGTATAGCGGGTAAAACTTCTCCAATGCTGGGAATCCCTGTGGCCATTAAAGACCTCCTTAATGTGGAAGGGCAACCTTGTACTTGTTCGTCGAAAATCCTTAAAGGTTACATCGCACCCTATGATGCCACTGTTATTAAAAAGTTGCGTGAGGCGGGAGCGGTACTGCTCGGGCGAGTGAATATGGATGAGTTTGCGATGGGCTCAAGTACGGAAAATGCAGCGCTGGGAAAAACATTTAATCCCTGGAATCTTAATTGTGTTCCGGGTGGTTCTTCGGGAGGATCTGCGGCTTGCGTTGCTGCGGATGAAGCTATTATTGCATTGGGTTCTGATACCGGAGGTTCTATTCGTCAACCTGCTTCCTTTTGCGGTTGTGTTGGTGTGAAGCCCACCTATGGACGGGTTTCTCGTTATGGCCTCACTGCATTCGCCTCATCGCTAGATCAAATCGGCCCTCTGTCTAAAACAGTAAAGGATTCAGCTCTTCTGCTTGAGGTTCTATGTGGTCATGATCCCATGGATTCTTCTTCGGTTGAGAGAGCTGTTCCAAGCTTCGGGAAAATGTTAACCGACAACACTTCGCTTGCGGGAATGAAACTAGGGTTGCCGAAGGAATATTTTGTGGATGGAATGGATCCTGAAGTTGAAAAGGTGGTTCGCGAAGCCGTTAAGCATTGCCAAAGTCTCGGTGCGGAGATCATTGATATCAGCCTGCCGCATTCCAAATATGCGATTGCGGTTTATTACATCATTGCCACGGCCGAAGCATCCGCCAATCTGGCACGTTTCGATGGTATTCGTTATGGGTTACGCATTGAGGGTAAGGACCCCCTGGATCTTTATAGAAAAACCCGTTCATCCGGGTTTGGCTCTGAAGTAAAGCGTCGAATCATCCTTGGAACCTATGTGCTCAGTAGTGGATACTACGATGCATACTATAAACGTGCGCAGAAGGTTCGTACTCTCATTCGTAATGACTTCTCTGAAGCTTTTAAGCAATGCGACGCCATCCTTTCACCCGTCACACCAACGCCGGCTTATAAAATAGGCGAAAAAACAGATGATCCTCTTAAAATGTATTTGGATGATATCCTGACCACATCCGTTAACCTCGCCGGAAACTGTGCGCTTTCGGTGCCGTGTGGTTTTTCTTCTGACAAACTGCCTATCGGGTTGCAAATCATTGGCGACTCATTCGCCGAGGAAACGATCCTTAAAGTGGGTCATGCTTATGAACAAAGTACCGACTGGCATCAACGTAAACCTGAGATTGCATAACCATGAAATACGAAGCAACCATTGGTCTTGAAACACACGTCATGCAGAAGACGAATACAAAAATGTTTTGTTCCTGCAAACATGAATATGGAGCGGAGCCAAATACACATATTTGTCCGGTTTGTCTGGGGTATCCGGGGGCATTACCGGTTATGAATGAAAAGGCGATCGAGCTTTGTTGCAAGGCAGGCTTGCTCCTCGAATGTAAAATTAATCCTTGTAGTACGTGGGATCGAAAAAACTATTTCTATCCCGATATGGCGAAGAATTATCAAATCACACAGGCGGACGAGCCGCTTTGTATCGGGGGCCAGCTTAGAGTAGAGGTGGATGGCGAGTTGAAAACCTTTACGCTTGAGCGCATTCATCAAGAAGAGAATGCCGCAAAAAATACACATATCGCGGGGGCAAGTTTGATCGATTATAATCGAGCGGGAACCGCGCTTATGGAAATAGTTTCAAATCCATGTATGCACTCCTCGGCAGATGCCTTGGCTTATTTGACCGCACTTAAGCAAATTATGGAATATGGAGAAATTTCTGACTGCAATCCTGAAAAGGGACAGATTCGTAGTGATGTTAATGTCTCTATTCGTCCCGTGGGACAAAAAGAATTAGGATCAAAGGTTGAGATTAAGAATATGAACTCTTTTGCCTTCATTCAGCAGGCGATTGAATATGAAATTGATCGGCAGACTGAGTTGCTTAAAGGGGGCGGAAGCGTGATTCAGGAGACGCGTGGATTTAATTCTGATCGCGGAGAAACCTTCTCGCAACGTACCAAGGAAAATGCCCATGACTATCGTTACTTTCCTGAACCTGATCTTATGCCCGTTAAGGTTTCAAAAGAGCAAATTGAGCAGTGGCGTTCTGAATTACCCGAGCTTCCTGCGCAACGGCGGAAGCGCTATGTCGCCGAGCTTAACCTTCCCGAATACGATGCCGGCGTGCTGACCGCCGATAAAATAATCTCTGATTATTTTGATAAAATCATTTTGGAAACAAACCATCCGAAACTGGTTTCCAACCTCATTATGGGAAAGGGAATGAGTTGGATAAATGAAATCGGGCAGGATAAATATTTTTCAACCATGACCCCTTCTCTTTCTGGTGAGGTCATTGAGTTGGTTGCCAATAAAGTAATCAGCAATAATGCGATGAATGAGCTCGTGGATATTCTTATTAAAAATAAGGGGGGGGATCCAAAACAAATCGTCGTGGAAAAGGGCATGGCCCAGGTCTCCGATGATTCCTCTCTTGAGGGTTGGGCTGAAGAAGTTATGGCTAGTAATCCCAAGCCGGTTGAAGAATATAAAGCAGGAAACACAGCATCGATTAACTTCCTTATGGGACAGGTTATGAAGGCAAGTCGGGGCAAGGCCAATCCTTCCGCCGTCATGCAAATGCTTAAACAAAAACTGGAAGGCTAATTATTTCCAGTGGATTTATAAATCCGTAGTGTTTGGCTTTCAAAATCTATAATTAGTGGTATTTTAAGCGCTTAATTTAAAGCAGAGGGTGATAAATGACAGTAACGCATAAATTGATCAACCAGTTGATTCAGCTTCAGGAACTAGTGGTAGCAAATATGCAAAAAAAGGCAGCAATGCCTAACGCCCGGTTGGAAGAGCTCGAGAAATCGATTGCTACATTAGGCTCTGATTTACCACAACAGGTGAGGTCGCACTTTAATCGTTTGTTGACCAAGCATCCTGAGGCGATCGTTCCCATCTCAAATGAAATCTGTGCGGGTTGCGGTATGGGATTGACAAAGAGTTTAATCAATAGCGTGCACAAGGCCGAACAAATGCATCGGTGTCCGAACTGTGCGCGTTTTCTCTACTATCCGGAACAGCTCATTGAGCGAGAACGTACGAACCGTGTTTATGGTGAAGCACGGAAGACTGGAATTGGTCGTTTTACTTCTCCTGAGCTAATGATGATTTCACTAAAGGGGACAACTCCGGAAGAAGTCCTAGGTGAAATGTGTAATCGTATGGCTGAAAAGGGCTTCGTAGAAGATGCGGATCATCTGCTTGATTTGGCTTTGCAACGCGAAGCTATTGTGAGTACTGCCGTCGATAATGGCCTTGCATTTCCTCATGTCCGAGGCGTTGAAGGGGGCGGGCTCTCTATGGTGGTGGGTATTCATAAAAAGGGGGTCAAATTTGGTGGCCCCGGACGGACCTTATCGCGAATATTCTTCTTTATGGTGATTCCAACAGCAACAAGTGCCTTTTATCTTAAGTTGCTTTCTGGTCTTTCGCGTATCTTCCGCGAAAAGGAATCCCGCGAAGCTTTGCAATCTGCTGTAACTGAAGAGGCTCTTTGGAAGGCGTTGATTAAGTCCACTAAGAAAATGATTAAATAGTCTTTTCGTTCATGATTTCCATATACGACACCGTCGGCCTTGAAGAATTACGCCGACGCAACGCAGTGCAACCGCACCGAATGAAGCAATTTCGTACTGCTTTTTTTAAAAATGCGCTCCGGTGGGATGAGGTCTTGGCCACATTACCTGATGATGCTCGGAGTGATTTTTTAAATAACATTGATATTCAAATATTAGAACAGGTAGAGCGATACGATTCAGAAATTGATGGTGCAAGTAAGTTGGTTTTTAAAACACGGGATGAGTGTCTTGTTGAAAGTGTAATTTTGCGCCCAAAGACAGGTCGAACCTCCCTCTGCATCTCTTCACAAGTAGGTTGTGCGTGTGCTTGTCATTTTTGTGCAACAGGAAAGATGGGCTTTACACGTAATCTAACCGCCGAAGAAATCCTTGATCAGGTGCTACAGGCGAGTCGAATGGTGAAGGCCGAGGGGCGGACCATTCGAAATGTGGTATTTATGGGCATGGGGGAGCCGTTACAAAATCTCGACGCTCTTTTTGAGGCACTAGATTCCCTGCGTGCACCCGCATTATTTAATTATGCTGGATCACGATTGATGGTTTCAACGGTGGGTATTCCTCATGCAATGGAGCAATTTTCGGAAAAATATCCAGAGGTGCGACTGGCTTTTAGCCTACATAGCGCACGACAGAATGTACGTGAGAAATTAATACCGCTGGCGCATAAATATACACTCGATACATTACGTGCGGTGCTACTTAAAGCGGCCCATCATGGCAAGGTAATGATTGAATATCTAATGATTGCGGGTGTGAACGACGGCGAAGATGATTTCCTTGCATTAAAAAACTATTTGCACGACATCCCTGCACACATCAATATAATTTCGTTCAATGAATATGAGGGATGCAATTTGCAGGGTACATCTTTGGCAAAAAGAAGAGTCTTTGCGAATCGTTTAAAAACAGCAGGGTTTACCACTACCTTACGATATTCGCTTGGTGCTGATATTTCCGCCGCTTGCGGGCAACTGGTACAGCATAAAAAAGGATCTGATTGTTTATGAAAAAAGGGCTCGGGTTTTGGGATGTGTTTTGCATTGCTGCTGGAGCAATGATTAGCTCGGGTATCTTTGTGCTCCCAGGGTTGGCTTTTTCATTAGTCGGTCCGGCAATGATTGTTTCCTATTTAATGGCCGGAATATTGGCCTTAATTGGAGTCTTTAGTGTGATCGAACTGGCGACAGCGATGCCAAAGGCGGGAGGGGATTATTATTTTTTAACCCGAAGCCTCGGGCCACTGGTTGGGACCGTTTCAGGATTACTTAGTTGGTTTGCACTGTCACTCAAAACGGCTTTCGCTATTTTTGGTTTAGCTGAAGTGGTATTTCTTTTAAGCAATGGACAGGTTCCTTTGTTTGTTACGGCAGCTCCTGTGACTTTCTTTTTTGTTTTTCTTAATATTAAAGGAACAGAAGCAGCCGCTCAATTTGAGGTCGTTCTTGTTTTTGCGTTACTCCTCTTAATGGGGGGATACTTTGTTCTTGGTGTACCTAATATTCAGATCTCACACTTCCGCCCATTTATTGCCGAGAACGGTGGATTTAGAGCAATTATTTCAACGGCGGGTTTTGTCTTTGTTTCGTTTGGAGGCTTATTGAAGACCGCTACCATTGCTGAGGAAGTCCGCAATCCTCGAAGAAACATCCCTGCAGGCTTCATTGCCGCCACGGTTGTGATTACAGTACTCTATGCCTTGTTATTAACGGTGACGGTGGGGGTGCTTCCTGCAAACGAATTGGAGGGGTCATTCTCTCCGATTGCTGATACGGCCCGTATTTTTGCTGGGCCGATGGGTTATATTGCAATTACGTTAGCGGCGGTATTAGCATTTATCACCACTGCCAATGCGGGAATTATGTCGGCATCTCGCTATCCGTTGGCTCTTGGTCGTGACAACTTACTCCCCCCCGTTGTCGCAAAAGTGACCTCACAAGGCTCACCGGTGGTTGCGATTGTGCTGACAGGGGTGCTTATTCTTGCATCGTTGCTTCTTGATATTGAAAAGCTGGTGAAAGTGGCTTCGGCTGTGGTAATCAGTTCTTATATCCTTTCCGCGGCGGCCGTGCTGGTGATGCGTAAAAGTAAGCTGACTAATTACCGTCCAACTTTTCGTGTTCCATTTTACCCTTGGCTTCCCCTGTTTGGAATCATCTGCTTTTCATTTTTAATTTTTGACATGGGTATGGCCGCCGTCGAAATTAGCCTAGGTTTAGTGATATTAGGGGTGTTGATCTATTTCTTTTACGGACGTAAGCGCAGTAATATGGACTATGCGCTATTACATCTTGCGGAGGGGATCCTGAATCGGAACCTTTCGACCGATTCATTAGAAAAAGAGCTGTACGAAATCATTCATGATCGAGATGAAATGGTGCACGATGCCTTCGATGAGATCCTTAAAACTGCTGCCGCGCTTGATCTTGATCCAGGATCTACACCGGAAAGCCTACTCGATACGATTGCTCAGTCGCTAGAACGAGAATTGCCACTTTCCAAAGAGGAAATTCGTAATAAATTTAAGGAACGCGCCGTTCAGGGGAGTTGCGTGGTTACCCCATTTGTCGCCATTCCGCATATTATTGTTGAGGGAACTGGGCTATTTAAGATTTTGCTGGTACGCAGCCGCGAGGGGATATTGTTTGAAACGGATACTTCGGTGAAGGCTTTTTTTGTGATTGTTGGTAGTCGTGATATGCGCAACCTTCATCTCAAGGCACTTGCAGCTATTGCACATATTGTACAACATCCCGAGTTTGAGAATCGGTGGGCCACGGCTAAGAACGAGGATCAGCTGAAGGATATTCTCTTACTTAGTGAGCGAGTAAGAATGCAGTAGTATTTAATCATAAATATATACTATTTCTTAACTCATATATTTCTTTATACAGAAATGTCGTCAGTTCAGTTCTTATATCCCATATGTTTTATTTTTTTTATTAAAAAATTGACAATTTGAAGGGGTGAAAATAGAGTTTTTTAGATTTGGAGATAAAAATATGACAAATACATCAATGGAAGGTGGGCAGGCAATCATTCGATGTCTCGAAAATGAGGGAGTTGAATATATTTTTGGCTACTCTGGTGGATCAGTAATTCCTATTTTTGATGCCATGGTTACGATTGAAACTAAGATAAAGTTTGTTTTGGTTCGTCATGAGCAGGGCGCCACCCATATGGCCGATGGTTATGCCCGTGCTACCGGAAAGCCGGCCGTGGTGCTGGTTACAAGTGGTCCTGGCGCAACGAATACACTGACGGGCATTTTAACCGCTCATATGGATTCTATTCCTATGATTATTCTGACGGGACAGTCGGTTTCTTGGATGCTTGGTAAGGATGCTTTTCAGGAAGCGGATATCTTTGGCATTACGATGCCTGTGGTTAAACATTCTTATTTGGTCAAGAAAACTAACGACCTTCCTCGGGTTATTG
>JAOZSZ010000265.1 GCA_029939385.1 Pontiella sp.
CGTGGAAAGTTGAATATTCTAGGGACATTTGATCAAATTTATTCCATTAAGATGCCTATTGTACATCCAGCGTGTGCCATCGCATTACGATTGCGATTTGATAAGATGGAAGAGGGATCCCATAAGGTGAATCTTCAATTTGTTGATCCGGATGGACGACCCATTTTTAAGCCGATGGAAGGGCTAGTGAATCCCCGTATGGCTCCGGAAGTTGATTCGGTAGCCGTTAATTTAGTTCTTAATTTTCAGCATATAAAGTTTGAAGCATTTGCTGACTATCAGATCAATTTGGCTATTGATGATGTTTCCATGGCAACGCTACCCTTGCGTATTCGTGAAATGCCGCAACAGCGAAGGGGTTAAAGTTTTCTAGAAGATTTCTTTAGAAAAGCGGTATATAAACAATTAGGTGCATTTTTTAATAAAAAAAGACCCGCTCCAATTTCTTGGAACGGGTCGAGAATGGAGCGAGCGAAGAGATTCGAACCCTCGACAACCACCTTGGCAAGGTGGAGCTCTACCACTGAGCTACGCTCGCTTTTTATTAAAACGAAGCGCTATTATTGTGATCCGCATATTGTTTGCAAGCACAAATATTTTAAAAATTATGAGAGAGGCCGTTTGCGAACGATTCTTGATATCTGGAGATCCTTCGTGTATATAATCTCGAATATGTCATGGGATAGCTAGGAAGGGTTATGGAAGACTTAAAGACCAATAATAGGATGATTTGGAGTGATCGATGGCGTCTGGGTGCGCTCTCGAAAAATGAGCTGATGAATATTGGTTTTATTTCGATAATCATTGGGTTGCTATTTATCATGTTTCATTTGCTAGGAAATAGGGTTGAAAATGTAAGCAGTCGTTCTGCATTTACTTGGATGTTTTCTAGGTGGGGTGATAAAATTTCGTTCGGTGCTGACTATTCGCACGGCTATCTAATTCCATTTGTGAGCTTAGGGGTTATCTGGTACAAGCGAGAAGAATTCTTTGCGGCAACAAAGAATATTTGCATCGTTGGCCTCTATGTAATTATTGCCGCTCTCTTTATGCATTGGGTCGGTGCAAAAATGCAACAGACTCGTATTTCACTTCTGAGTTTAATTCTTTTGTTGTGGGGTGTTCCTCTCTATTTTTTCGGTTGGCAGGTTGCGAAGCTTCTTATTTTCCCCTGTGCGTATTTAATTTTTTGTGTGCCTTTGAACTTTCTAGATGCGCTTTCTTTTCCGCTACAGCAGGCGGCAACGGGGATTTCACATACCCTGCTGAATGGCTTTGGAATTGAATGCGAGCGGGTGGGTACGCAGTTAATCTCGCCTTATTTTTCGCTTAACGTGGAAGCCCCTTGTTCAGGGTTGCGCTCTCTGTTAGCAATGACGGCGTTAACCGCTGTTTATGCTTATTTTACTCAAAAGACATTCATTAAAAAGTGGTTACTATTTTTTCTATCCATTCCGATTGCGGTGGCGGGAAATATTGGCCGTATTATTTCGATTGCACTGGTATCCATTGTTTCGGGACAGAAGCTCGGCGCTGGCCTTTATCATGATTGGTCGGGCTATGTACTCTTTTCGGTGGCCATTGGTCTGATGGTTGCGGTTTCTAAACTACTCAATGTTAACTTCCGGGAGTTGTTCCAGTCATGGAAAAAAGCATATTTAAACCATTCTTAACGGTTGTTATTCTCATGGTGCTTGCATCGTTGGCCCTGGCTTTTACCGTTGATGTTCAGTTAAAAACCTCACCCGGCGTCCGGATGAAGTTGCCCTCCATGCTAACAGACTGGGTGGGCAATGAACTCCGTTTTTGCCATAATGAGTCATGCTATTCAGAAAGTGCTTCTCAAGGGGAGTATTATGTTCGTGATCTTGAATTGCCGGATATTTGTCCAGATTGCGGGGAGACTCTTTACACCATGAGCTGGGCAGAATATGAAGCCTTACCGAAGGATACTGAGTTTGTAAAATCAGTATTTACCAACTCAGTGGGCGATCGTGTATTTACTTCGATTGTGCTTTCGGGGCGGGAACGTAACTCCATTCACCGTCCTCAACGTTGTTTGAAAGGACAAGGAAATAGCATTATAGGTGAACATTCGATTAAAGTGCCAATGGAGGGTCGAAAGGCATTAAAGGTGAGGGTAATCGAAGCGGAACGCATTTATAAAACAGCGGAAGGATCACAAACATATTATTCTTATTATGCGTATTGGTTTGTGGGG
>JAOZSZ010000266.1 GCA_029939385.1 Pontiella sp.
ATAGTGGTTTTTGAGGAGTGGAAGGGCTGCGTTTTACGCATGGGGGCGTGCGGGAGGGTAAGGCGCGCGGAGGAGTCTTTTACTACGATTAGGATGTCGCGGTTCGGTTTCATTTTAGGGCGGACGTTGGGGGAGCGGAAGCGGGCAGGCGATGAGCTTGGTTTTGCATTTCGGACAGTGGGTGACGTCGAGGCCGGTGAGACGTAGGATTTTTTCGGCGGAGGTCTCGCTCGGCTCGTTGTCGGGTTCGGGGGGTTGCATGCCGAGTGAGGTGCGGATGGTTTTAAGGGCCTGCTTTTTGTTGGTGTTGGCGAGGAAGCCGTAGGCGCGGATTTTCATGAAACCAGAGGGTAGGATGTGCAGGGTGAAGCGGCGAAGGAATTCATTGGCACTAAGGGTGACGGAGTAGGTTTTATCTTTCTTGCGGTTGCGGGCGGTGAAGGTGACGTGGCCGGCGGCAATGTTTTTAATTCGGTGGTTGTTGATGGCGACGCGGTGGGTGTAGCGGCCGAGATAGTTGAGCACTTGGGCGGGGCCGCCGAAGGGGCGCTTGGCATAGACGTTCCAGCTCTTTTTCTTTTGGGTGGAGTGGAGTAAGCGGATGAAGGCGGGCGCTTCGGAGAGCGGCTTGAGCTGGCCGTGGAACTCGAGGTCGCCGGCCTTGTAGACGCGCAGGAGATGGTGGCGATATTTGGCGGCAAAGACGTTGCCGAGTGCGCGGACGGGAAAGAGGAAGTTGGCATCGGGCGAGCGGATGAAGTCGGTGCCGCGCAACACCCCTGCGGGGATAATGATGTGCAGGTGAAAGTGATCGCGTAGCTCTTGGTTCCAGGTGTGTAGTACGGCGATGAAGCCGGGCTGGCCTGCGAGCTTCCACTTGGGGTTTTTGGCGAAGCCAGTGAGGGTTTTGTTGACGGAACGGAAGAGCAGGCCGAGCATCACCCGCTTGTTTTGTAAGATGAGCGGGTTGAACTCGTGTGGAAGGGTGAAGACGCAGTGAAAGTACGGCACATCGATCAACTCCGCCTTTCGTTTTTCAAGCCATTGCTGTTTGGCTACCGTCTGGCATTTTGGGCAATGGCGGTTGCGACAGGAGTTATAGGATGGCCGCTCGAAGCCACACCCGGGGCATCGGTCGAGATGCCCGTCGAGCGCGGCGGTGCGGCAGATCTTTATCAGGTTGAGTGCGGAGCAGACGTGCGGAGGCTGGCGATGCATTTTGAGGAATGTATCGCCATACTCGCGCAGCACATCCGCCACCTCGAAGCGTGGGCGATCCATGATCCGCCCTCTCTATAGCTGATCGAGCGGCGACTTAATCCTCAGAAGATGTTCTTTGGAGATATGAATATAGCCCGACGTGGTCTTGATGGCGGAGTGACCCATCATGCGCTTGAGCTCGAAGAGGTCGGCCCCAGCTTCAAGCATATGCGTGGCGAAGCAGTGGCGTAAGGTGTGGATAGAGCCGTGATTGATGCCGACGCGGTTGCGCACGAGGTAAAAGATTTTCTGGGCCGACCCGATAGGCATCGGCTTCGCACGATCGCGCCCGAAGAAGAGCCATTGCCGCGGCTGGAAACAGTGATGGTATCGGCGCAGTTCTTCGAGTAAACGCTGAGGCAGGATCGTGTATCGATCCTTTCGGCCCTTACCCTGTTCAACGCGAACGAGTCCGCGTGCCGACTCGATATGCTCCGGCTTGAGCACCACCGCCTCGCCCACGCGCAATCCCGCCCCATAAATACACATTAAAAGTGCGCGGTGCTTCGGATTTTGCGCCGCCGCGAGCAGTTGCTCGACCTGTTGAATCGAATAGATCCCCGCCCGGCGCGTCACCTTGCGCCGCGCCGGAACCCGTAGTTCTGCACGAGGGCGCCCCAGCACCTTTTCAAATAGAAATCGAATCGCTGCCAGCGCCTGATTCACCGTGCTCCAAGCTAGCTTACGCTCCTCGATCAAATAGAGAAGGAACGCCTGAACTTGCTCGTTCGTCAGCCGATCCGGAGAGCAATGATAGTGTTCGCCCAGCCGAATCAGCCAGTCGATGTAGGTCGTAATCGTGCGCTTGGAATAATGCCCAAGCTTGAGGGTTTCGATCGTGCGTTGCCGCAGGGGTGTTATTGCGCTCATGGAGAGCCTCCGGTTCATCCCGGCACTCCTCATGAATACCAGGGCGAACGAGAGTCTTACCCTAAAAGGATGTCTTGGCGAGAGCCT
>JAOZSZ010000267.1 GCA_029939385.1 Pontiella sp.
AACATAGTCCCACTTCCCTGAATAACTCTCCGAGCTGCGCATCACGTGATCGAAAAAGCCCGGTTGCCAAACTCGTTCCCTTCCTGAGGACGCTCGAATTTGCTTCGATAAAACCTGCTTCATCAACCGAATATACTGCGACAACTTTTGTTCCACGCCCACCCGAACAAACAAGTGGATATGGTCTGGCATAATCACATAGCGCCCGACGGCAAACCCGCGACACCGGTTCTTTTCCATATAGACACAAAAATCCGAATGGACCGCATGATTCGCTAAAACCGGGCAACGCTTCCATGTATTGAAGGTCACGAAATAGAGCGGCGTTTGATCAAATACGCGGGACAAACGCGGGGGTCTCCTCGGATACTTTTCTTCGTTTCCGCCCATGCTGATTTGTTCCTGTTCGTTGTAGCGGTGCTTCTTAGAAGCACTTCCCTGCATCGGCCAGCGGTTCTGAGAACCGCCTCTACATCTCACCCAACGTTGTAGCGGTGCTTTTTAGAAGCACTTCTCCACACTGCCGAAAAGCGGTTCTAAGAACCGCCACTACATTTTGTGGTTCCGAGAACCGCCGCTACACTCTCAGTCTAAGATCACTTCCTGCTCGTATTCGGGGACGGTGCATTCCCAACCGGTCTTTTCGGAGAGGAATTCTTGGAAGGCCATGGCGGCCTTTTCTTCGCCGTGGGTGATGAAGACCTTGCGCGGCGAGGTTTTGAGCGAGGAGATCCACGTGTATAACTCGTTTTTATCGGCGTGCGCGGAAAAACCAGAAATCCTTTCGATTCGCGCCGTGAGCTTGTGCTCCTCGCCAAAGATGCGGATGGTTTCGGGCTTTTCGAGAATGTGCCGCCCAAGGGTTCCAAAGGCCTGATAGCCGACAAACAGGATTGTGCTTTCGGGACGATCCACGTTAATCTTGAGATGGTGCTTCACGCGGCCACCGGTACACATGCCCGACCCCGCAATAATGATTGCCGTGCCGGGCGTGTTGGCAATCGCCTTCGACTGCTCAACCGTCCGCGACATCGTCAGCCCGGGGAAATCACACGGGTGGTTGCCGGCGTTCAACAGCGCCATGGTTTCGTCGTCAAAGAGCTCTGGGTGCTTCTTGAATACTTCCGTAATTTTGATGGCCATCGGGCTGTCGACAAAAACAGGAAGCTTTGGAATGCGCTCTTCCTTGAACAGAGTGCCGAGGTGATAAAGTAGCTCTTGCGTGCGTTCGAGCGAGAAGCTTGGAATAATAATGTTTCCGCCTGCCTTCTCTGTTTCATTAATAATTCGTTCGAGCTCGCCGGGAATGCTGGCCACCTTGCCATGTGTGCGATCGCCATAGGTCGATTCAATCAACACATAATCCGCCTGCTCAAACGGGCTGGGGTCGCGCATGATCGGAAGATCCCAACGGCCTACATCGCCCGAAAACAGAATGGTGCGCGTTTCGCCGTCTTGCTCCACGCTCAACCGAATAGAGGCCGAGCCGAAAACATGACCGGCCTCGCGAAATTCGGCGGTGATACCGTTCCCGATAACGACGGGTACGTCGTACCCCGCTTTCTTAAAAAAAGTCTTGGATTTTTCCGCATCTTCCGTGGTGTAAAGCGGCTCGTAGGGAAAAGGACTTTTCTTTCCAGAGCGTTCGTGGCGCTTCATTTTATGCTTAATGTCCTCCTCCTGAATGTGCGCGGAATCAAGCATGATAATGCTGGCGATATCCGCCGTGGCAGATGTAGCAAAAATCTTTCCCTTGAATCCTTCTTTCACCAACTTGGGCAAACGCCCGCAATGATCAAGATGAGCATGCGTGAGGAGTACGGCATCGATGGTATCCGGCGGCACCGGAAAGTCGGCCCAGTTGCGCGGCTTTAGATCGCGCTCCTGATAGAGGCCACAATCCACCAGAAGGCGAACTCCATTGGCCTCAATAAAATAACAAGAGCCTGTAACATTTTTTGCCGCACCGAAAAAATTAAGTTTAATCTTCATAAGTTGCTCCTGTTGTTATGCCGTTAATCCATCATTCAAAATCTTCCCGAGTGACCGCTTCTGTGCGACAAATAGACTGCTCGTCATTATAGGCCTCAACCCGCGGATCGACAGCGAAATCGCCGGCTTTTAACCGTTGAATGTTTTTAAACAACGTCGTTAAAAAGCCCTCAATCAACTCCGGCTCGTCCATAGAAACTAAACTCTT
>JAOZSZ010000066.1:0-4454 GCA_029939385.1 Pontiella sp.
AAAATTGTAGCACCAAACGAACATTTTGTGATAAATTTGTATAAAATATAACTAATTTAGTAAAAATTGTTTGTGATGAAATACTCCAAACTCATCAAAACTAAAGTGATATAGCCTGTCTTTTTGTATCGGTAGTTCGGTAAGGTATCGCATACCTAGTAGCACCTGAAATGAAGCTATATGCATGACCATACCAGCTGTTATGCCTTGTGGTTTATTTTGTTTTATCTTGAAAAACTCCTCAAACTTTGTTTCGTCCATGAAACATGCTTGACCATAAAACTTCTCAACACTTCCATATACCCATGGTGTGCCTTGGTCTTTGCTATGCTTGTCTATATCTACTCTGGCTTGGATATTGTCAGTAGCATCAAATATCAGGTCGTATTTTTGTATGTTTGTAGCTATTGTTTTATACAATAATGTGGTATTCTAAAATCCTATTTAGAGCGCATTTATTTGTAACTCCTTTCCGTTGTGAAGGATGCGATTTGGCAGATTAATTGGTACGATTAGTGCTTTTTGCCATGAGAATTTAATTATCATCTAATGAATTGTTAAATTTGTATAGCGACCCATTTTTTAATTATTAAAGGAGATAGTATGAAAAATACGATCGAAGGATTTGGTGAGAATGTATTTGGTCTTCCTGTCATGGAAGCTCATCTGTCGGCTCCAACGTTTGCCTCATTGAAAAGAACCATCGACACAGGCTCCATGCTCGATGCCAGTATTGCAGATGAGGTTGCCGAAGCGATGAAGATTTGGGCCATGGAAAAAGGGGCAACTCATTATACCCATTGGTTCCAGCCCCTTACGGGTGCGACAGCCGAAAAGCATGACTCCTTTATTTTTCCTGATTTCAAGGATGGAATTGTAACCCATTTTTCTGGAAATGAACTGATTCAGGGCGAGCCTGATGCTTCCTCTTTCCCGTCCGGCGGCCTGCGGGCCACCTTTGAGGCGCGCGGCTACACGGGATGGGATCCAACCAGCCCGGCATTCATTAAATATGCGGATGCTGGAGCGGCAACGCTTTGTATTCCTACCGTATTTTGCGGATATAACGGCGAAGCTCTCGATAAGAAAACGCCACTATTGCGCTCTATGAAAGTACTTTCAGAGCAGAGCATTCGTCTGGGGAAACTCTTTGGTATTGATTGCGGCGAAACCATGGCTAAAGCCACACTGGGCGCTGAACAAGAATATTTCTTAATCGATCAAGACCTCGTGGCCGCTCGTCCCGATATTCTGCAAACTGGGCGCACCCTTTTTGGCCGGAGCGCGGTTAAACATCAGCAACTTGATGATCACTATTTTGGGGCCATTAAACCTCGGGTCGCCGTATTTATGGCCGATCTGGATGCGGAACTTTGGAAAGCGGGTGTTCCTTCAAAAACACGCCATAACGAAGTCTGCCCCGGCCAATTCGAAATGGCACCGGTTTTTGAAACCCTCAATGTAGCGGTTGACCACAATATGATTTCAATGGAAATCATTAAGACCATCGCAGAGAAGCACGGCTTCACCTGCCTGCTTCATGAAAAGCCCTTTGCGGGCGTCAATGGTTCTGGAAAGCATAATAACTGGTCCATCGTTGGGCCGGATGGGAAGAATTGGTTGCAACCTGGCGACAACCCGCATGAAAATGCAAAATTTATGACCCTCGTGGTTGCGCTGATGAAAGCGGTTGATATTCATGCCGATCTCCTCCGCGCCACCGTGGCCACCGCGGGGAATGACCATCGTCTCGGAGCCAACGAAGCTCCGCCGGCGATCGTCTCCATTTTCCTCGGAGATCAGCTCACGGATGTAATCGAGCAAATTGAAGCCGGCGGAGCCAGCCGATCCACAGACGGCGGCAGCATCCATCTGGGCGTTGATCTATTGCCCAAGCTTCCGCGCGGGAATACGGACCGTAACCGGACGTCACCCTTCGCATTTGTCGGCAACCGATTTGAGTTTCGTGCCTTGGGTTCCAATCAGAGTCCGGCGGGGGCAAATATTGTAATCAACACAATCGTTGCCGAGGCACTCGACGAGATTTGTACTCAGGTCGAAGCCTCTCTTGCTGAGGGCAAGGAATTTAATGCGGCCTTGCAGGATGTTCTCGCGGAGATGATTAAAAAGCACAAGCGCATCCTCTTTAATGGCGATGGCTATACCGAAGGATGGCTTGAAGAAGCGGCAAGGCGGGGGCTTCCAAACCTCGTTACCACCGAGGATGCCCTCGAAGCGATCAATACTCAAAAGGCAAAGGATCTATTTTCCAAATATGGCGTATTGAGTAACGAAGAGCTGGAATCTCGCTATAATATTTATGTTGAAGCGTACAAAACACTGATTGGCATCGAAGCCGGTACTGCATTGGAAATCGCTAAAACAATTATTATTCCGGCCGTGGTAACGGCGATCACTGAATATTCAGCGGTTCCCGCTGTGGCCAGTATTACCCAGGAAATGTCGACCCTGCTTGAAAAAACCATCGCAGGAATTGCTGGGCTTGAAGCCGCAGAAGATCCTGCGGCCGAGATTGTTGCGATGAACGAACTTCGAGTGTCGGTTGATGCTTTGGAAGGACTGGTTCCCGCAGATCTTTGGCCGATGCCGACCTACTCCGAAATGCTCCTCGTCTAATCTCGAAGAACAGATCGCTGAAAGGCCTCGCATTGCGCGAGGCCTTTTTTTATCTTCCAGCGCATGAAACGAATCGGAATCACCATCGGAGATATAAATGGCATCGGGCCGGAGGTTGCGCTTAAGGCGGTCAGCACCTTCCGTTGGCCAGCTGACACGCAGTTTGTTTTTATTGGTAACGAACGCATCCTTCGGGAGCAGTCCGCGGCCATGAATATTCTAATCCCTCGAAAAACATTATTTTTAAATATTGAAAGCCCAGCCAAATGGCAACCCGGCAACATTCGTGTAGATGCCTCTCGCATGGCGGAGCAGGCCATTCGGCGGGCGGTCGAAGGGTGTCTTTCTGGAGAACTTGATGCGATGGTCACCGCACCCATTTGCAAAGAAGGTTTTCATAAAGCAGGGATCAACGTACCGGGGCATACCGAATATCTGGCGGAACTTACCCAAACCAAGAACGTTGGGATGATGCTCATGGGCGGAGGCCTGCGGGTGATGCTCGTTACCCGCCACATTCCAATTGCTGGAGTTCCCGCCGCACTGAGCCGTAAAAATATTCGAGAGCATATTGAACTGACCGGGCAGGCACTGGAACTCTTTGGAATCAAAAACGGGAAAATCGGAGTCTGTGGCCTCAATCCTCATGCGGGCGACGGGGGAGTGCTGGGGCGTGAAGAGATTGAACTCATTAATCCCGCCATCCGTGCCGCCCGCAAAAAGGGCTACAATGTTTCTGACGCCGTTCCGGCTGACACGCTCTTTTTTCAAGCCTTTAACAAACAATATGATGCGGTTGTGGCGATGTATCACGATCAGGGTCTTGCGCCGCTAAAAATGATTGGTTTTGATGAGGGCATTAATGTCACGCTGGGGTTGCCGATCATTCGAACCTCACCCGATCACGGCACCGCCTTTGGCCTTGCCGGCAAAAACCAAGCCTCACCCACCAGTATGAAAAATGCGATGGCCTTGGCGATCGAAATGGCAGGAAAGCCCAACCCTTGGAAAAAGTGAATGGCAACGAATTCGACCCGCGGGCAAATTCATTGCGAATTAAAATGGAAGCTAATATGTCTGACACACCACGATTAACCAGCCCGAAGGAAGTACGGGCATTGCTTGAGACATTGGGCCATCGGCCGAATAAGGGGCTGGGACAAAACTTTTTGATCGATGCCAATATTCTCAATATTATTGCCAATACGGCTGACATCCAGCCCACGGATTCCGTACTTGAAATCGGCCCCGGGCTTGGGGCGCTCACCGAGCGGATTTTGCCCAAGACCAAGCAACTCACCTGTATTGAAAAAGATCCGACGATGGTGAAGTATTTAAAGTCGCGTTTCACCGATTTCTCACTGATTGAATCCGATGCACTTGATGTGGATCTCAATGCATTGTTTGCGGGCGGGATCAATAAGGTGGCGGCAAATTTACCCTATTCGGTGGCCAGCCGGTTGATGGTTGATATTTCAGAATGTGAACATCGCCCCGAACTTATGTCGCTCACAATTCAAAAAGAGGTTGCCGATCGATTGGTCTCGCCGGTGGGGAATAAGCACTACGGCATCCTCACGATTCTCACGGGAGTCTTCTATAAAAATACGCTGGTGAAAAAGATTAGTCCCACCTGCTTTCTTCCGCCGCCCAAGGTTTGGTCGGCGGTTGTGAAGATGGAGCGGCACGCCGATCCAATCATTGGCATGGATGAGTATCCGACGTTTAAAAAACTGGTTAAGTATTGTTTTTCGCAACGTCGAAAACAGATTGGGACGATTCTAAAAAGAATGGGGGTCGATCCGGTTGATGAATTG
>JAOZSZ010000066.1:4554-7280 GCA_029939385.1 Pontiella sp.
GGTTCTGGGGAGGGGCAAACGCACAAGCCCCATCCCAACGGAGCAAGATGCTCCGTCTACGCTTTCTTCTTTGGTTTGCGTCGAAACCCGTTGCGGATGGCGAGCTCCCAGACGATCCAAAGCGCTTCATAAACAATATTTCCGCTCATCTTCGAGCTGCCTTCCTGACGGTCTTCAAAAACAATCGGAACTTCACCAATGCGGAAGCCTTTCATCCACGCTTTATGGGTCATTTCAATCTGAAAGCCGTAGCCGTTGGCTTTAACCTTATCGAAATCGTATGACTCAAGAACCTCTCGGCGGAAGCATTTGAAGCCGCCCGTTGGATCAGAAAATGGCATGCCGGTGATAAACTGAACATAGATGCCCGCACCGCGACTGAGCATAAGGCGCGATAGCGGCCAGTTTAAAATACGAATGCCGCCGACATAGCGCGATCCAAGTACGAGATCAACCTTTTCATGGGCCATGTCACGGAAATTTGGAATTTCCTTGGGATCGTGAGAGAAGTCGCAGTCCATCTCCATCACCAATTGATAATCACGCTCCAGCGCCCACTTGAATCCGGCAATGTAAGCGCGTCCAAGCCCATCTTTAAAGGAGCGATGTAACACATGAACGCGTTCATGTTTTTCAGCCAGCAGGTCGGCCATTTCCCCCGTTCCATCGGGAGAATTATCGTCCACAAAAAGTATGTCTATATGAGGAGAAGCATCCAGAGCCGCCATAGCGATCTTGTTGATATTCTCTTTTTCATTATAGGTTGGAATAATAACTAAGGTGTCGATATCGCTCATGATTTTTTGAATGTAAATAAAACCGCCATCTACTGCAAGGGAAGAACCCGTGTACCTGTGGAGGAAATAATGATGAGATTTATTTTAGTGGTTTGGAGGGTTGGGAAAATGCGATTCACCGCCTGTTGATAGATCTCCATTTGTCCGCGATAGGCGGCGATTACCGAGGCATCGTCGGCTTCCGTAAATTTATAGTCGAAGAGAATTATTCCATGATCGGGGGTGTGGCAAAGGAGATCGATGGTTCCATCGATGAGACGATCGCCGGAATGAAGTACAAAAGGAAGCTCGGGGCGAATCTCCAGCATATCGAGGGTCAGCCCGCGCATTAGTTTTTGGGTCCAGTCAATTCGACCCTTCAGCGTGATGGCTTCGGCTTTTTTAATGCCAAATTCATCGCACAAGGTTTCGAGCCAGTCGCCCGCAGAGCCGTCCCATTGATTCAAGGCCAGTTGTTCGAGAACGGCATGACCCAACGACCCCATCATCGCCGCATTTTTAATGGATCGGGCGCTGCGTTCTTTTTCTTTTTCAGGGTTTAATTCCTTCGCCAGTTTTGTGGCCGGAATACGCTGGAGTTTGGGGTGTTTCGGAGGCGGAGAAAGGGTTTTTAGTGCGGCGGATAAATGTTCAGCAGTTGGGCGGTTGATGGAAAGTGGTTCCGTTGCTTTGCTGGCATCGGATAGGGAGGAATAAGAGCAGGTTGAAATCTCTCCCGAGGCAATTAAGGGCTCAAGTTGTTCACGCCAGCCTTCGGGTTTTTTACCGACCGACGCCGAGGTAATAACCAAGTCGTGAGCACGGGTCATCGCCACATAGAAAAGGTTATTAAGCTCATGCGCACGTAGGGCCTTGGCTCGGTCGGTTGCGTTTTTGAATCCAGGAGATTTTACATTTGATTGATCCGGAGCGGTAATCTTGACCCCTAGCGTTGGATCTTTGTTTTCGGAAAAAAATACATAGGTAAAGGCGCTGTCATTTTTGGGTCGAGAGCTGAGATCGGGAAGGAATACTACGCGTTTGCTTAAGCCCTTCGACCCATGCACGGTCATGATGGTGACGGCGTTCTGTGCTGGATCGAGCAACGCGGCATCCGCTATTTGCGGGGGCGCCGCAATTTTTTTGGCCAGCTTGCGGGCGGTCGCGGCAGGGGTGGTTTGCACGCCTCGTTCCGTCTCCCGCAGCCAATCGAGGATCTTACGCAAATTGGCGAGTCGTTGGGTCCCGCGCGGAAGGCCGGCCAGTAGCGCGTCATAGCCTGTTTCAGCGATGAGCATGCGCACCAGCTCCGAGGCCAGGTGGGTGCCGAGTTGCTCGCGGTAGCGGTCGATCACATCGGTTTTTGTGGAATAGTTTTTCAACAACGCGTCCACAGAAAAGCCCTCCTCGCTCCACGCCAGTTCGGCGATAGATTCATCGGAAAGCCCCACCCACGGCGAGCGCAGGAAGCCGATCAACGAATAGGCATCCGTGGGGTTGGTGACGACGTTGAGGAAGAGCGAGACGTCGCGCGTTTCTTGCCGGGTAAATAGCCCTCGACCTTTCCCTCCGAGCGTATAGGGAATTCCCGCTTGCCGTAGCGCGTGTTCGAGGGCCGGCTGATGCGTTGTTCGGCGTAATAGAATTAAAATATCGGAAAAACGATAGGCATTTTTTTCAGAGATGGGCGCAAAGCCATCGGTATAACGATAGGCTGGTTTCCACTGCTTAGACCCCTTCACGAGCAGTTGAATGCGGTGGGCGATTGCTCCCATTTCTTCCGCCACTTTTTCGGGTCTGGAAAGCGTCTCTTCATCTTCATCGGATGCAAGAAATTCAATGCAGGGCTTTTCATTTTCGGTTTTAAAGTGGGGGTTGGGCTGGAGGTGGCTCTCGGCATATTCCTCTTTTCCGTAGATCGATTCAAAGAGCGTATTAACCACATCGAGG
>JAOZSZ010000067.1 GCA_029939385.1 Pontiella sp.
ATTGGAACCATGGAATATGAAAACTTTAGCCGTCTACGTGTGGCTGATATCCCTGGTCTGATCGATGGCGCTCATGAAGGGATTGGCCTCGGCCATCAATTCCTCCGGCATATTGAACGCTCCAAATTTTTGCTCTTCGTCATTGATATGGCTGGAACTGATCAGCGTAATCCCGCCGACGACTTTCTACATCTGCGTGAAGAGCTACGCCTTCATCAGGAGGCGCTCTCCTGCACGCCTTATCTTGTGCTCGCTAATAAAATGGATGAGCCTGATGCGGCCGGTCACATGGCTGAGTTTAAGAAAAAGACAGGGGAAGAGGTCTACGAAATTTCCGCAAAGGAAGGCACTGGCCTCGATCCAATCAAAGAAGTTCTCTACGCCCACTTTTTCGGAAAATCGTAGACAAGGTCATCTTACCGCGTTGCGCATAAGTGACCCCCTCTCGACGGTATTAGTATGAATTACTCCGGCGACCTTTTTTGCTACCTTCTCGTATTAGATTCGACATCGGGATCATAGTTTGGGTTTTGGGTTGGCTTTTGTGCATTCACTTTCTTTAGTTGGATATCCAATAGTTTGCCCAGTTGCTCGGCCTTTTCTGGCATTTTTATAGAGAGGTCGTTCTCTTCAGAAAGGTCGGTTTCGAGGTTAAAGAGTTGGGTGGTTCCGGTTTCGAGATCCTTGAGTAGCTTGTAGTTTCCTTGGATGATGGCGCTCTGGGGTTTCTGAGCTGGACCCTGTCCATAATGGGGGTAGTGGAAGAGCAAAGATTCTTCCAAGCGTTGGAAGCTTGAAGGTTGTCCTGCGAGCAGGGGAGCGATGCTGGAGCCGGCAATGGTTCCAACGTCTAGAACGCTCGCCCATTCGCAGAAGGTGGGGAAGAGGTCGCAGCCGGTGACGTTCTCTCTGCAGAAACTACTGGCCTCAATCTTGGGGCCACGAATGATGAGCGGAACACGGATGCCCCCTTCGTAGAAGGAGCCCTTGCCTCCCGCAAGCGGTAGGTTTTGTGGATTGCGTGGCTTGCCGCCCGCACCGTTGTCGGACATGAATACGACGTAGGTGTTGTCTCTCAGCTTTAGCTCATCAATTTTATCGAGCAGGGTGCCAATACTAGCGTCGAGGTCGAAGGTCATAGCGGCATAATCCACATCTGAATGCCGCTCGCCTTTCTGGACCTCAGAAAAGGTTGATTTCGAGGCATCGAGTGCTTCGATTGGTGAATGGACGGCATAGTGCGAGAGCTGGAGATAGAAGGGGTTCCCTTCCTTGGCTTGCTGTTCCATAAATGCGCAAGCTCGTTCGGTAATGCCGAAAATATCTTTCGGGTTGGATTTGGTTCCTCCGCTTTCATTGCCGGTTGACCCATCGTGGACATCGAATCCATGTTCACCGGGATTGCCGTGGCCAAGGTGCCATTTACCAAGGTGGGCGGTTGAGTATCCCTTCTCCTTCAGGGCTTCGGCAATCGTGATTTCCGAGGTTGGAAGATCTTTGATGTGCGTCGGCGAGGCCAGTTTGTGGTACGCCTGAACGTGTCCACCACCGGGCGTGGTCATATGCAGTTCGGCGGGTGTTTTTCCGGTTAAGATAGCTGCACGGCTCGGCGTGCAGAGTGATCCTGGGGAATAGGCACGTGAAAAACACATGCCCTCTTTGGCCAGTTTATCGATGCTGGGTGTTTGGTAGAAATCGCTCTTTGAGTTGTCGATTTGTGGATCCATTAGACTAGAGGTTCCTGTCCATCCCATATCATCCACGAGGATAAAAACAATATTAGGCGGCTGAGCCAAGGCGACGGCAGAAATAAGAAATAATGGGAGGAGAAGTTTTTTCATCGGACAATCTCCATGTTGCCGCCGCGGACGCAACGAACCATGTTGTCGATGCGGATGACATCGCCTTGCGGGCCCCGGCCGTGTGGGAAGAAGGAAGCATCTCCGACTTTTGGGTCACTGCGTTGCGAACCTGCGCCGTGCACATCCATAAGCGTATACACGCCGGTGCGGTGATCTTTCATGAAGCCGAGCGAACGGCCAAAGGCAAAGTAGACGGCGGTGTCGGAGCTGCGCGCACCGACATGCGTGCTGCTACTCCAATAATATGCAAAATCCTTTTCGCCGCCTTCATTTTTGATTTCAGTGGCTTCAAAGATCGGGTCGATTGCCGCCGAGCCGGTAGTGTCAGGTGATCGGGTATAATCGATGATGCTCTGTAGCTCCTTGGCATTGGGTAGGCGCCAATCGGAGTAGCCGGCGAGTTCGAGGTTTTCTGCATATTCAAGCGCTGTCGGCCAATCCATGCCTTTGCCGCTGTCGGTTTGCATCCAGATCAGCCCAGTAGCTTTGTCGGTGATGGTGCCGTCGCCGTTGTCCTTAAATTTATTTATTCCATAGTCGGGGTTTTCGCGCACATAGAGGACGTAGTATTTGCCTTCACCTCGGCGGCTTTTGATGGGGTAGCCCTTGATGCGGCCATCTGCAAAGTTAACGCCGAACATGGTTTCGTTTTTACCCATGGTGGTGCTGACATATTTGGTGCTGGAGGCATATTGCGAGTCGATGATGCGCTCGCCTATCTCTTCTCTGCCATATTGGAATTTGAAGAAGTCGGTGTCGATGAATGGCTTTAGTCCGGAAGTATCGGTGCTTCTTGGGTCGGGATCGGTTCCGTTGAGTTGAATTAGAGAATAGAGCTCTTTGATTGTTGGTAGGCGCCAGTCGGAGTAGTTTCCCGTTTTACATTTTTTTGCGTTTTTGAATCCCTCGGCAAGCGTCATTTTTTCGCCCGGATCCTGCGTCCACATCAGGCCGGTTCCCCGATCGGAGATCGTGCCGTCACCATTGTTTTTGTAGGTCGGCGGGTTGATGGTGTATTGCGCATCCTGTCCCTTTTTTGGCGTTCCATAATATTGAATTTGCCCCGTGTCGATGATGGGATAGGTGACTGCTGAGGCGATAGCAGTGAATAGAAAATAGATCGGTAATACTTTCATTAAGGCTCCTTTTATTTGATCAATTAAACGAACGAGGGGCCTATTGAATTGCACGAATTATTTTAAAGTGTGGATTTCTTGAGCCGTTTCGTAGGCAATGTGTCGGCTCATGATCTTGCGTACATAGCCAATAATTTCTTCACTTCGGCAGTGCCCATATTTTGCGCGCTTGGCATAGTAGGGTTCAGAAAGCAGGGCATAGGCATGGTCGACATTGTCGGTCCATACATTAGGATCTTTCCCTAGTTGCCTTGCTAGATTGCGGGCATCAATTAGATGACCATAACCCCCGTTGTAGGAGGCCAGCGCAAAACAAGTGGTGTTGATGTCGTCGACCTCGTCGGGAACGCGGCGATATTGTTTCTTTAGGTAATAGACCCCTCCACGAATGTTGTCGTCTGGATTAAAGGGATCGTGCACGCCAACTTCCTTTGCTGTTGCGGGCATGAGTTGCATAAGACCTTGTGCGCCTGACCAGGAAACGGCATCGGCCTTGAAGCTGCTTTCTTGGAACATTTGTGAACAAATGAGAGCCCATGGAAAATTATAGGTAGCCGCATGCTTTTTCACGAGCGCGTCATAAGGGGAAATTTGTCCGCCTTCCCGAGGGTTGAATTTTTTCTTTAGTTCATTATTTCGAGAGCGGTCGAAGTAGCGTTTGTATAGACTGTTGTAGGTCGATCCCCCTAATTCTTTTTTAAAGAAGGCGTTGATGGCCGTCTTTAGTTGTGGCTGGTTTGATCGAACCATCCATCCGTATGCCAAAGGACGTTTTAGTTGAAGAACCGGTTTGATGCGCTCGCCAAGCCGTACGCTCTGGTCAAGAAATCCTTTGTCCGCACAGGTTAGGTCGTATTCCCCCTTTGCAACCTTGTCGAGGATCTCGAAGGTTTCTTCCTTATCAGAAACGATCTTGATCGTGAAGTTTAGCTTTCCCTGTTGCTTAAGCGCCGTAAGGGATTCGTGATAGGAACTTGAATCGCGGACATAGATGCTTCGACCGTTTAAATCCTCGAAGGTCTTGATCGAGGTTTCATTTGCCCGTCCAATAATTTCTTCATGGACTTCGCCGTAGCGATGGCAATACTCTAGGCCATGTTTGTTATTCCGCCGATTGGGAGTGATCGTGACACAGGCGGCTATAACATCAGCTCGACCTTCTTCTAACCATTTTTCCATATCCTTCCAATGGTCTGGCACTAAAACGATAACCTCTAGCCCATGTTTTTTTGCAAAGCGGTGAACCATCTCATATTCAAACCCCATTAATTGACCGCGGTGCATGAAATAGCAGGCTGGATTATTACGTGTTAGTACGCGGATAAATCCCCGTTCTTTAATGCTATCGAGGTCAATTTGTAAGCCTTCTTTTTTCGCATATTCTAGTCCGCGAGGAAGGGCTTCGAGTTCTGCAAATGAAAGGGTGGATAGCGTCGTAAGTAGGACCAATAAAAATCGTTTCATAATTTACCTTTGTGACATTTTAGAAAGGGCTTCGAGTTTTTTTGTTGCGGCTCCGGATTCGATAGATTCAATGGCAAGGGCGAGTCCGGCTTGTGGAGTATCGGCTTTGCCGCTCGTTATAATGGCGAAGGCCGCATTGAGCAGAACAATATCGCGCCTCGGCCCTTTTTCGCCCTTCAGGATGGCAAGAGTGATGGCCGCATTTTCGGCCGGCTCTCCGCCGACAAGATTGGAGGCCGATGCGGTTGCAAGCCCAAGCCCAGATGGTTGTAGTTCATAGCTTTCAATTTTTCCGTGGCGGATTTCGGTAACCATAGTGGTGGTGGTCGTCGTGAATTCATCGAGTCCGTCGTTGCCGTGCACAATAAACTGATGATTCATTTCAAGTTGTGCGCAGGCGTCGGAAACAATCGGTACGAGATCGGGAGAAAATACTCCCATAATACCGTTTTTTACGCCCGCTGGATTACAGAGGGGGCCGAGAATATTAAAAATACTCCAAATGCCCAATTCGCGGCGGGGTCCAACAACGTGTTTCATGGCGGGGTGCAGGGCGGGGGCAAATAGAAAGGCAATCCCAATTTCTGCGAGACATTCCTCCATGCGGGCGGGGGAATACTGAAGGTTGACGCCTAGTTCGGATAGCACATTGGCGCTGCCACATTTGCTCGATACGCCGTAGGAGCCGTGCTTGGCAACCGTCACGCCCGCGCCGGCAATCACAAAGGCGGCAGTGGTGGAAATATTAAAGGTATGTGCGCCATCGCCGCCGGTGCCGACGATATCGACTACGTTGGGGTCGTTGCATTGAATTGGCGTGGCATTCGCACGCATCACTTCCGCGCACCCCGCGATGATCTCTGGGGTTTCACCCGTCAAACGAAGAGCCGTAATGAATGCTCCAATCTGTGCTTCGCTTGCCTTGCCCGACATAATGTCAGTCATGGTCGCCGCTGCCTCTTTGCGGGTAAGGGGTTGCTTGCTGATCAGTTTGGCGATGGCTTCTTTAATCATGTGCGTGTTCCAATAAATTTTCAGTGATTCGAAATGATATTCGAAGGGATGGAGGATTGGAAGAAGCGAAGGCACAAAAAAAGACCGCCGAGTTGGGCGGTCTTTGCAAAACGTAGTCAGCAAAAATTAGCAGACTTTGGCTTTGGCGGTTTCAACCACTTTACTGAAGCCGGCCGGATCATGAATGGCGATCTCGGAAAGCATCTTGCGGTTGAGTTTAATGTTGCATTTGTTTAGCCCGTCGATAAAGCGGCTATAGTTGATGCCATCCATACGGCAAGCGGCATTAATGCGTACGGTCCACAAACGCCGGAAGTCGCGCTTTTTGTGTTTGCGGTGCACATAAGCCATGGCTTGTGCGCGGTCAACCGACTCGGTCGCCATGCGGAATAGTTTACTACGAGCGCCTTTGAACCCTTTTGCGAGTTTCAGGCGGCTATTTCTTCTGTGGCGTGAAGCCGGTCCATTAGTTGCTCTTGGCATAATTCAATCTCCAGAAATTAGATGAACGGAAGAATACGCTTCATATCGGTCTTATCGACGAGATCAGAACTGCGTAGCTTTCGTTTTTGTTTGCGACTCTTGTTGGTCAAAATGTGGCTTCCGCCCATATGGTTCCGCTTTAGCTTGCCCGTTCCGGTTTTCTTAAACCGTTTGGCTGCACATTTTTTGGTCTTCATTTTAGGCATAGTAACACCGCTCTTTCTTAAATTCATTTACTCACGAAATCGTTGGATCGCGCAAAAGAGGAGTGTTTATAGGGGAACCCCTCCTGCAAGTCTAGTCCTTTTTTGCAGACTTTTTTCTTATATTCCGGCTTTGCTTGTGGGGGTTTCTCGAGAGCGGATAACAACCCCCTCTTCGGCACGTGTGACAAGGCTTCCCGGGGGGGTGCTTTCCAGTACAAAAACATTGCCCGCCACAACGGTTCCTTTTCCAATTATAGTATTGCCGCCAAGGATTGTACTGTTGGAATAGATGATAACATGGTCTTCCACAGTCGGATGACGCTGAATGTGTTTGATGGGTCGGCCGTGTTCATCGAGGGGGAAACTTTTTGCCCCGAGTGTTACACCTTGGTAAAGCTTAACATGATTGCCGATGTGGCATGTTTCGCCAATGACCACGCCCGTTCCATGGTCAATAAAGAAACCTTCTCCAATCGTTGCGCCGGGATGAATATCAACTCCCGTGAGCGAGTGAGTATATTCGCTCATAATGCGCGGAATCAAAGGAACATTAAGAGTGTAGAGTTCGTGGGCAATACGGTGAGAGGTGATGGCGGTGATTCCGGGGTAGGCCAGTTTGACCTCGGCATAGCTGAGGGCGGCGGGGTCGCCATTATATGCGGCGATCACATCCTTTATAAGTAAAGAGCGAACCTGGGGCAGAGAGGCGATAAACTGATTTGTGATTTCGATAGAGGCTTGGCCAAGATGGGGGGTGATCTCCTTTTTTTCCTGTTGGTCGGCGGCGCCCATCCAGCGAAAGGGGAGTGCTTTTTCAATCTCTGGCTGAAGAATTTCTGCAATATTCTCGAGTTGCTCAATGAAGTATTTTTTAAAATCGATGGGTTCCGGGATAAATTTTCCAGGGAATAGGATGTCGGAAACAATGCGTAGTGCTTCGGTTACTTGACCGATTTCTGGATGATCCCAGAGTGGCCGAGCGGGAAGATCCGCTTCGGCCTGTGAATAAAGCGGGAGTAATTGCTCCGCCGTTTTTTGGATT
>JAOZSZ010000068.1:0-4697 GCA_029939385.1 Pontiella sp.
TCGATAACCTCGAAGCCGAGGCCGTCGTCGAAGCGGTTACGCCCTCCGAAAACGCTGAATACTCCATTGTTCTCGACTGCACTCCTTGCTACGCCGAAATGGGCGGACAACTCGGCGACCACGGAATGCTGACGGTTCCCGGACACGATGATATTGCCGCCGGAATTTTAAAAATCATTGATACCCAGAAACAGGGTGAGCGGTTTGTTCACCGTGCTAAGCTCATCAACGGCCGTGCACCCGAGCCGGGCGAAGGGGTCCTCGTTGATGTTGATGTTGAACGCCGCACCGATATTCAGCGCCATCATACTGCCACGCACCTCTTCCACTGGGCACTGCACGAAGTCGTCAGCGAAGACGCCCGCCAGCGCGGGTCGCTTGTCGCCAATAACCGCATGCGCTTCGACTTTAATTCGCCGGAAAAACTCTCCAACGAACAGATTGTTGAAATCGAAAAACTCATCAACGATCGGATTGCCGCCAACGAACCGGTCTACTGGTTCGAGGTTCCCTTCACCGAAGTACAAAAACATTCCGCCATCCAGCAATTCTTTGGCGAGAAATATGGCGACACCGTCCGCGTGCTTCAAATCGGCGGAGCCAAAGGAACTTTCGATGGCTTCTCCATGGAACTTTGTGGCGGTTGCCACGTACGAAACACCGGCGAGCTCGGATCATTCAAAATCATGAGCGAATCCTCCATCGCCGCCGGCATCCGCCGCATCGAAGCCGCCTGTGGTTCTTACGCCGAAGCCTTTATTGAAGAGCAGAAAAAAGCCAAGACCGAAGCGAAGGCCCAGGCCGACGCCGCCGAAGCCAAAAAGAAACAGGCCAAGCAACGGCAGGCCGAAATGCAGGCGCAGGCTCCAGCCATTGCTGAAGAACTGCTCGCTAAAGTGAAAGGGGGGTTGCTGGTTGAGAATATGGGCGAAGCCGACGCCGGACTTTTGAGTGCTATCATGGATGTGCTGCAGCCCCGCCTTCAAAGCACGGTGGTGGTTCTTGGGGGAACGAGCGAAGGAAAGGTTGCCCTCATCTGCGCCGTCACTCCCGATCTCATTAAAGAGGGAAGGCAGGCCGGAAAAATCATTGGAGCCATTGCCAAACAATGCGGCGGTGGAGGCGGTGGAAAACCCGACCGTGCCCAAGCCGGTGGCAAAAATCCGGCCGCTCTAGACGATGCACTCAATGCTCTCCCTGGTCTCCTTAAGGAAATGTATTTATAGGTAGCTGCCATGAAAAACATACTGCGCGAATTTTCTCCCGAATTTATTTCCGCTGGAAAATACAAGGTTTCTGTCGGAGAGCTACTCAAGCTTAGTGATGTGCTCCTGTTGGATGTCCGCACTTGCGAGGAGGAGGAGTGTATGACCATCGCGGAGGATCTCGCGTTGCACTATCCCCAAATCGAATACTCCCATATCCCGATGAATACGTTGCCGGATCGGAAGGACGAGCTTCCGCATGATCGGTGCATTGCGGTGCTTTGCCGCACAACAAGCCGTTCACCCATTGTGTATGCCTATCTGTGCATTAAGGGATTTTCTTCCGTGCGGATTGTCGAGGGCGGCTATAAGAGCCTCGTTAAGACTTTGGTAGATGCTCACGGTATTTGATCGCCAAGAAGTGAAGGCGCAAGGCAAGCGAATCGAGAATGAATACAGACTCCTTTGCTTGCATCCCGGTTTTTTGCTAAACATTTTTCCATTCACAGCCCAGCTCTGCGGCGAGCCTATACCGAGCGCACGCAAGTCGTTCCTTGGCTGGAAAATAAAAAGAACCCCCCGACGAAACGGAAACCGAAATGAAAAAGTTTGATAAATGCCCCTGCGGAAGCGGGGAAGATTTTAACACCTGTTGTGGCGATATTATTTCCGGCAACCGAACGGCACAAACCCCCGAACAGCTCATGCGCTCGCGCTATACGGCCTACGTGGTAAAGAAGGTTAATTATCTCCTCCGAACCACGCATCCCTCTATCCGCACGGCCGGCTTGGAAAAATCCATCCGCAAATGGATGAAGCAAGTGGAATGGCTCAAGCTACACATCATTCTTGTCGAAGAGAATCGGGTTGAATTTATCGCCGAATACATCACCGATACCGCCCCTGGTCGCCACCACGAATGTTCCGTCTTCGAGCAGATCGATGGAGAGTGGTTCTATCTCGGGGAGGAATTTGAATAATCATGAATCCCAAAAAGCTCCCCATCTATGAATTGCGTAGTGAGCTGACGAAACGGCTGGCGACGGAGTCGCGGCTGATTATTGAAGCGCCGACGGGTTCAGGGAAGTCGACGCAGGTGCCGCAGATGGTGCTTGATTGCGGGGTGGCTGGCCCGGGCGAGGTGGTGGTGCTTCAGCCGCGCAGGTTGGCGGCACGGTTGCTGGCCAAGCGCGTGGCCTTCGAGCGCGGCGAACCGCTCGGCGGTGAGGTGGGCTATCAGGTTCGTATGGAATCGCATATCTCTAGCAAGACCCAGATCCGCTATGTGACCGAGGGTATTCTCCTTCGACAATTTCTTTCCGACCCGCAACTGCGCGGGATCTCGACCATCATTTTTGATGAGTTTCACGAGCGGCATATCTATGGCGATATCACATTGGCGCGTGCTTTATTGCTTCAAAAAACACGCCCCGATTTAAAGATTATCGTCATGTCTGCCACGCTGGATGCCGGGCCGTTGCGTGAATATCTTGCGCCGTGTTGTGAGCTAAAGAGCGAAGGCCGCATGTTCCCGGTCGATATCCATTATTCGCCCAAACGCATCGATTTTCATCGTCACCCAGTTTGGGAGGCGGCGGCCGATGCCTTTGAAAAGGCGATTGAATCAGGCGCCGAAGGCGATGTGCTGATCTTCATGCCGGGGGGCTACGAGATTTCCCGTACGGTCGAGGCGATCCGTGCACGTAAATGTGCTCGCGCCTTTGCGGTGATGCCGTTGCACGGCGAGCTTTCCGCACGCGATCAGGATGCGGCGGTGGGGGAGTGCGATCAGCGTAAAGTAGTCGTCGCAACCAATGTTGCTGAAACCTCTATTACGATCGCTGGGATTCGGATTGTGATCGATTCCGGACTCGCGCGCATCGCTCGTTACGACCCCAATCGCGGGATCGATACGCTACTGGTTGAGCGGGTCAGCCGTGCGTCGGCCGATCAACGGACGGGGCGCGCGGGACGTACTGCACCGGGGACGTGTCATCGTCTTTGGATGGAACAAGAACACGTTGCTCGACCGATGCAGGAGCTTCCAGAAATTCTCCGCCACGATCTCTCCGAAGTGGTATTGACGCTCAAGGCGGGCGGAATCGACGATGTCGAAAATTTCCAGTGGCTGGAAAAACCAAATCCAAAATCATTAAAACAGACGCTGACGTTGCTGACGGATTTGGGCGCCCTTGCCGCCGATGGAAAACTTACCAATATCGGAAAAAAGATGGTGTCGTTCCCGATGCATCCGCGTTATGCCCGGATGCTATTGGCGGGCGAACAGTATGAATGTGTGCGGCAGGCGTGTCTGATTGCTGCGCTCACGCAGGGGCGCTCGATCCTTCAACGTAATAAGGGAAAACAGACGCGCGGTAATCGCGATGATCTGTTGGGCGAAGATGGAGTCTCTGATTTTAAGCGGCTCATGCGTGCATGGCTGTTTGCGGATAAAAACCATTATAACGCCGACGCCTGCCGCAAGCTCGGGGTTCATGGTGGCGCGGCTCGGCAGGTGAAACCGCTTTACGAACGCTTCCTGCGGATTGCCGAAAAAGAGGGACTAAAGGTGAATACCCGCGCGCCGATCGATGCGGATTTGCAGAAATGCATCCTGCTCGCTTTTTCCGATCAGGTTGCTAAGCGGCGCGATGTCGGGACGCTCCATTGCGAGGTGGTACATGGCCGAACGGGGGATCTTGATCGGGATTCCGTCGTGCGCGATAGCACGCTGATTGTTGCCGCCGAGATCCGCGAGATCGAGGGAAGCCGCGACCTCAACGTTCGGCTCAATCTTTGTACCGCCATTTCAGAAGCTTGGCTCGATGAACTTTTCCCGGGCGACATGGAAGAAAAGGTCGAAGCCATTTTTGATCCCGTTTTAAAGCGGGTGGTTTCTAAGCAGGGAAGGTCGTTTCGGGGGTTGGAACTTCATGCTCGAATGGTTCAGGAGGTTGATCCCCAGCAGGCGGCCGAGCTTATGGCCGAAGAGGTGTTGGCCGGGCGATTAAAACTTCACAAATGGGACGATGCCGTGGAGAGATGGATCCTACGGGTCAACTGCCTCGCGGCGGGTTGCCCGGATTATGGCATTCCTGAAATTGATGAAGAGGCGCGGCGGGCGATGGTCCAGGAAATTTGTTTTGGTGCGGTCTGCAAGCGTGACCTCAAGGATCGGTCGGTTTGGAAGGTGGTCAAGTCGTGGCTATCGGTAGCGCAGTTGGAGATGGTTGACAAGCAGGCGCCAGAGCGGATCAAACTTCCGAGCGGGTTTGGTGCGAAGGTGCGTTATGAGTGGGGCCAGCCGCCGGTGGTGTCGGCAACCATTCAAAAACTTTATGGGCTTGATGAGGTTCCAAAAATTGGATTTGGCCTCATTCCGGTGGTGATTGAGGCGCTCGCTCCAAATCAGCGCCCGCAGCAAAAAACACAGGATATGCAGTCCTTTTGGAACACCGCCTATCCCATGCTTAAGAAAGAATTAAAAGGCCG
>JAOZSZ010000068.1:4797-7200 GCA_029939385.1 Pontiella sp.
CGCGCTGGTTTTTCTGGCCGCAAGCTCGCCGGCCGCTACGGATATGCATCGCCTGATCTGGAATGACGATCCGGCGACTACTATGACGGTGGCCTGGCGTCAGTTAAGCGGCGATGCAAAGGTGTATTATGATGTGGTTGATCATGGCGTGGATCTCTCGGCATATGGGCACCAGAAACGGGTCACAAAAAGGAACCGCCACCTCAAGCTCAACACGTGTTTCTCGCACCTTGATCGACTCCAGCCGGATACTAAATATTTTTTTCTCATTGCCGATGGGGATTCGGTCAGCCGGCGGTATTATTTCAAAACGGCGCCCGCCAAGCCGAAAGATTTCACCTTCATCGCTGGGGGAGACACCAAGAGCAGCAATCAGCCGTCCGCGTATGCTCATGGGCGAAGGTCCAACCGCATGGTCGCGAAACTGCGTCCGTTGTTTGTATTATTTGTGGGAGACTTCACCTCAAACTCGGAGAAGGCAGAGCGATGGGTTGAGTGGTTCAACGATTGGAACGAGGATACTTGCTCTGTCGATGGGCGGATGTACCCGATTATCCCTGTGCATGGAAACCACGAAAACCCCAATGGGCTGATGGATCTTAAAAACCTTTTTGATACGCCGGAAAGTGTCTACTACACGATCGATTTCTGCGGCGATTTTCTGCGCGTTTTTGTTTTGAATACAGAATTAAGCGCCAAGATGATGAACGTAAAGATTTCGGGTATGGATCAAAAGTGGAAGGCGCAAACGAAGTGGCTGAAGAAAACCCTGAAAAAAAGTGGGCACTTTCAATTCCGCGCCGCGATGTATCACAAACCCCTCCGCCCGCACACTAAAGGGAAGCATACGCCCGAGCAGGTCTATCGCGATTGGGCGCCGCTTTTTGCCAAGTATAAACTCAGTCTCTCTTTCGATGGGGATTCACACATGCATAAAATCACGTATCCATTGGTTCCCGATCCGCAGGGAGAAGATGGCTTCCGGCGTGATGACAAATGCGGCACCATGTATATTGGGGAAGGTTCCTGGGGCGCCTCTCCTCGCCGCGCCGATGCGTTGCGCGGATGGACCATGGCTCATGGCTCCTTCAATCAGTTTAAGCTCATTCACGCCAAGCAGGATCGGTTTTTAATTTATACGGTGATGACCGATAACGAGGCCGAAGTTGGCTCATTGCAAGAGGGGCAGGAATTTGAATTTCCCCAAGGGATTAAATTGTTTGATACGCCGGGAAAAGGCATCGCCATTCCATATCCCTTCAGTGAGTAGCCTCGTGGCTATTGGAAAATGGAGATCCAGTTTTGAATAATCTTTTTGCTCGTGCCATCTTGAGCCCATTGAGCCACCAGCGTGTTAAGCTGATCGAGTAGGGCGGCATCGCTCTTTCGCACTCCCCAAGCCAAAGGCTCGGCATTAAGTACATCGGGGAACGCCACTAGATCACTTTCATTCATCGCCGAGAGCCACCAGACGCTCGGGGCACCGCTGATAAACATATCGAGTTTGCCGCTTCTAAGCGCCTTGACGGCCGCGGCCCTACTGGAAAAGGATTTTTTCTCGCCGCGCGGGAAACGCTGCATTACAAAAATTTCACCCGTGGTTCCTTTAACATAACCGATACGCTTATTTTGGTTAATAATGGTGCTCGCCAGTAGCCCCGTAGGATCGAAGGCATCGCGCCGAAAGAGGCCGCTCAGGCCAGACTGCATGTAGGGGGTCGCAAAGTTAATGCGAATATTACGCGCGCCAGTTACCGTCATATTCGACATGATGATATCAGTCTTGTTTTGTTCAAGGTAGTCGATCTGCTTGTTCCACGGAACTTCAACAAAGCAGATTTCCTTACCCAACGCCTCGCCGATCAGCTTGGCATAATCCGCCTCGATCCCCACGATGGCTCCTCCCTGCTTAAAAATAACCGGCTGTGAATGAGGCGATATACCCACACGAAGAACGTCAGGATTTGGTGCAACAGGTTGTGTGACACATCCCGCGAGTAGGGCGACAATGGAAAGCAAACCAACGATTTTTTTCATAATATAAACTCCTAAAGTTGGGGCGGATTATTCCAAGCTGCCCGCAGGAATGCAAGCGCCTGTTATCGATGTTTAAAAAACGCACTAAGCATTTCGTCTATCCACCATCGCGTCGACTTCCTCGGCGATCATCTGTTTCACCCATTTTGGGGATTTAACAGTGCAGTATTGACCCCAAGCCATGATCCGGATTATCCAGACGCTGGATCGGCGGGTATAGTGCGGGTTTGTTGCCTTCTTGTTGTGTCGGTGCCATCGGCTCTGAGAGCCGACACTACACCTTCCTTCAAAATACAAACGTAGGTTAAAAACTATAGCGGACGCCGAGGTTGAGGTTGCTGTTGTGCTTGAATTGGCCGAAGAAGG
>JAOZSZ010000069.1 GCA_029939385.1 Pontiella sp.
CATTTTAAAAACTTTGCGATCCTCCGCGCTCTTCGCGCCTTTGCGTTGAAAAAAACAGTGGGCAGGATTAGGTCTGGATATTTGTCCCCGTCCTGAGAGGCAGGCGGGCCGCCTGCGGTACATGGGATGGCGCGCAGGCAGGATCACGGATCCTCAGCTCGGCACGCTCGGCGATCACGCCCTCCCGAAGGTGGTTTGATCGCCCAGGCGGCTTTTTCTCTGCTGATTTGTTCATCCAATTTCTGGATAAGTTATGGAGGGGTTTTATGGGGTTAAAACAGTCCCGTTACTTTCCCTGTATCTACATCCACGTCGATCTGTCGGAACCCTGGGTTTGATCCTGTTCCAGGTAAAAGCTTAATGGCTCCGGCCACGGGGACAACAAATCCTGCCCCTTTATAGATAAGGACATCACGGATGGGGAGGGTCCAGCCCGTTGGACGGCCTTTAAGCGTTGGATCGTGCGAGAGGCTGAGGTGGGTTTTCACCATGCACGTACCCATTTTTGCTACTTCAGGATCATTCTGGAAGAGGGTCATTTTTTCTTCGGCTTCGTCCGACCATTCAACGCCATCTGCTCCATAGATTTCGGTGGCAATTTTTTCGACGCGCTCTTTTAGGGGCATGTCTAGATCGTAGAGGAATTCAAAATGATGTTCTTCTTCGCAGGCTGCCACAACGGCTTCGGCCAGTTCGACGGCGCCTTCGCCGCCTTTGAGCCAATGTTCGGAAACGGCACAACGCGCCCCTGTTTCTTCTGCGATCCGGCGGATGAGAGCGTGTTCGGCTGGAGTGTCGGTGTAGAAGCTGTTGATGCAGACGACGGGATTGGCGCCACTCTTTTTTACAATTTCAATATGGGCGATCAGGTTATCGCAACCCGCTTCTAGTAGTTGAAGATTCTCGTTGGTGTAGGCCTCATCAAGTGGTTTTCCCGGCTTCACTTCGGGGCCGCCGCCATGCATTTTTAGAGCACGTACGGTGGCGACAATCACAACGGCGTCGGGTTTGAGACCGGAGTAGCGGCATTTTAAATCCCAGAATTTTTCATAACCAATATCTGCGGCAAAGCCGCTTTCGGTTACAAGATATTCGCCCATACGAATGCCGAGCATATCGGCAATCACGGAGTTTTGGCCAATCGCAATATTAGCGAATGGGCCGGCATGCACGAGGACGGGGTTGCCTTCGATGGTTTGTACTAAGTTGGGATTGAGGGCTTCAACCATGAGTGCGGTCATGGCCCCATCCACTTCGAGGTCGGCGGTGGTGACTTCTGCACCACTGCGGCTGTAGGCCACCACCATTTTCCCAATCCGCTCCCGCATATCGGAGAGGCTGTTGGCGACGGCAAGAATGGCCATAATTTCGCTTGATACCGTGATTTGGAAGCCGGACTCCATTTCGTAGCCGTCCATTTTTCCGCCTTTTCCGATGGTAATATTACGCAAGGCTTGTGCGCAGAAATCCATGGCCCATTTGATTTGAACGCGCTCGGGATCGATATCAAGACGTTTGATTCCAATTTTTTTCAGACGCGCATCGTCGTAGTTGTGTTCGTGTTGCATCCGGGCGGTCAGTGCGACCATACAGAGGTTGTGTGCATTGGTGATGGCGTCGATGTCTCCGGTCAGACCGAGCGAGAAGGGGGCGAGCGGAATGCATTGAGCCAGCCCGCCTCCGGCGGCAGAGCCTTTAATATTAAACGTGGGGCCACTGCTGGGCTGGCGAATGGCTCCAACGGGTTTTTTGCCGATAATGCCGAGGCCTTCTACAAGCCCCATTGTGGTGGTGGTTTTTCCTTCACCGAGTGGGGTGGGAGTGATGGCTGTGACATCAACATATTTACCAATAGGCAGATCCTTCACGCGGTTCCATGTGGAGGTATAGTCAATTTTTGCCACATTGCGGCCCATGGGAATGAGTTCCCCTTCCTGTAGCCCTAGTTTTTCACCAATTTCTTGGATGGGCTTAATCTTTTTTTCTGCGGCTTCGGCAATTTGCCAGTCTGCGAGTTGAGTGGGATCAAGTTTCATATTTTATTTCCTTAGCTTAAGCTTAAAAAAGTGAAGTATTATGCGTCCTGTTTTCGGAGGTAAAGGATCCAATATATGGCACCAACAAAAACGGCGCCCCCAATGATATTTCCAAGAGTTACGGGCAGTAGATTGTTTAGCAAAAAACCGTTGAGCGTTAGATTTGAAAGATCAGTTCCATGGAGTAGTCCAACGATCTCGGGGTTATTTTTCAAGATTAATCCCGATGGAATAAAATACATATTGGCAATGGAGTGTTCAAATCCCATAGCGACAAATGCGGTGATCGGGAGGATAATCGCTAGAATCTTGTCGGTAACCGATCGGCAGCTGTAGCAAAGCCAGATGGCGAGGCAGACTAGAATGTTGCAAAGTATCCCACTCGTTAAAGCCTGTGTGAAGGTGAGGTTTACTTTGGCATTGGCGATGGCGAGTGCTTTTGCTCCGACGGCTCCCGAGTTCCCCATCCAGTGGTTACTAAAATGGATCAGCGCTACAATGGAAAGTGCTCCAATTAGATTTCCAAAAAATACAAAGATCCAGCCCCGTAACATTTTTCGCAACTTAATCTTTCCGCTAAAATAGCCCATCACCATGAGGGTGTCGCCCGTGAACAAATCAGCCCCGGCAATGATGACTAAAATCAGGCCGAGGGAGAAGGTTGCCCCTCCGATCAGTTGGGTTAGCCCAACGCCTAATGCGGAGTCGTGTATGGTAAGCGTAAAGAAGGCGGCGCCGAAGGCAATAAACGAACCGGCTTGTATCGCTAAAAAGAAGGCGGTAATAAAACTCCGGTTTGCCTTACGAATGGCCGAGGCTTCCGCCCATTTTGCCATTTCAGCGGGCACATAAGCATCTAGTATTAATTTTTCCATTCAGCATTCCCGTTCGCTTTCACTGTTTCCGAAAACTATCGCAAAAGTTATCCAACAGTTCAATGGCGTCGCTCGTTTTTTCCATTATCGTCGTTAAAACCATCTTTTCATAAAGATCCCCATAAAAAGCTCGAATCCTTCAATGTGCTTGTTAGTCTACTTGATGTGAACCCGATTGATCATTTTGAGCAAAATCGTCCCGTGCATTTAGCCTTGCGGGATGTCTATTACATGCGAGCAACCTATTTACTAAAAAGCTCAAAAGAGATTGAGATGCAGGGGTTGGACGCAGATGATTATGAAGAGATTCTCTTTCTGCTTCGCTCCGCTCGGAAACATGGACGTTTCGTCATTCGAAGTCATATAAAGAATGATAATAATACCCAGTTTTGTAACTTTATCAATATGCTGGTTGGAAATGTAAAAGCCGTGCTTTCTATGCTTAATCTTAAACATTCTGTTGAGGCAAAAGACGGGTTTTTCTTCTCTTTTCTTGAAGTAAATCATGCCTCGGTTGCCCTTCAGGCGGAGGAGTATGAGCGCCGCTCTCGCGATATTATTCGTTGTTTGTGCAGTACCTTGAATCTTTCCACAGCGGCCTATGAAGAGCTTAAAGGCAAAAACGACAAAGCATTTAGTCCTTTTGAGAGAGAGCGCTACGATAAGGCGGCGAAGCATTATACGGCACTCATTGAAAAGACCCCCTTTCTGCCACAGTACAAAAAGCGCCTAGGTTTTTTTGCCTAGTCGCGGCTAAACTTTCGATCCAATTCCGTGAAGCTGGTATAGATCAACGTGGGTCTCCCGCGCGGGGAGGTGTAAGGCATTTCGGTTTTGGCCAAATCATCCACCAGGGCTTCAATTTCAAGCTCGGTCAACTGATCTTTAATGCGTACGGCTGTTTGGCAGGCGGCTTGGGCAATCTTTTCTTGTATCAGCTCCCGCGTGCCGCACTTTTTCCCCGACCGTTCTAATTCCCGCGCAATTTCAACCAGCAATAATTCCGCCGGGCCGTCTTGCACATAGATCGGTAATGCGTCGATGATGAATGTATCGCCTCCAAACTCTGAAACTCCGAATCCAAGTTCTTGAAGGACGTCAAGATGATCGCGAACGGTTTGGGCATCAGACGGGAGGAGTTCAATGGTTTCTGGTGCGAGCAGTCCTTGTTTCTGGAGGGTATGTTTATGAGCGGCGGCCATAAACTTTTCGAATAGCACACGCTCGTGTGCTGCGCGGGGTTCCATGAGCACAAAACCATCTTCGGTTTCAAGTACCACATAGTTTCCTCCCATCTGTCCAATAATCCGGCACCAACCCCAAGGGGAGGTTGACGCTTGAGTCGGCGGGTTTTCCTGCGGGGAGCTCGGTTTAATAACCTCAGATTTCACCAGCAGTTCATCCATTTTTTTCTGGGTTTCAAACGTTGGCCTAACGGGAGCTGGAGGCGTGTTGTTCTCGACGTTTGGACTGCAAGGACGTTGCTCCTCTAAATCGCAGAACGATTCCGGATTTATGGAATCGAAGGAGAGTGCTTTTTGAAGTGCGGCAACGATGGCATCACGCAACTGATTCGGCCGACGGAAGCGGACTTCTTTTTTTGTAGGGTGAACGTTCACATCGACGAGCGATGGCTCCATTTCAATAAAGAGAAAAACGGCAGGGAAGCGGCCCTTCGTAATGAGGGCATGATAGGCTTCGTTCAGTGCGTGATAGACCACGGGGGCGGCGGCGGGGCGGCCATTGATAAAGATATATTGATCTTGCCGATCTTTGCGCCCCGTTTGGGGTAAGCCTGCGAATCCGGTGATGGTGTATTCGCTGTCAGAATAGTCGAGCGGCAAAAGTTGCTCCAGAAATCCGGTGTTGTATAATTCCGAAATCCGATCCTCCATTTTGCCCGCCAGGGGAAGCTGATAAACGATTCGCTCATCGACCTTGAGGCTCATTCCAACCGTTGGGTGCGCGAGGGCGTGGACGAGGAAGAGCTGGCGAATATGGGATAGTTCGGTCTGTTCAGCGCGTAGGAATTTACGCCGAGCGGGCACGTTAAAAAATAGGTTTCGGATTTCTATGCGCGTGCCGACAGGGCAGCCAATATCCTCCACACTAAGCAATTTTCCGCCCGCAATCTGAACTTCCGTGCCGGATAAATTTTCTTTTATTCGGGTGATGAGCGTGAAGCGTGATACCGATGAAATCGAGGAGAGGGCCTCGCCGCGAAAGCCAAGCGTATGGATGTTTTCGATGTCGGCCTCGGAACGAATTTTACTCGTGGCATGGCGCTCAATACTCAACAGCGCTTGATCGTGATCCATTCCGCAACCGTTGTCCGTGATGGCAATCAACTGTCGCCCGCCGCGAATGATCTCCACATCCACCTGCGTTGCCCCTGCATCGAGCGCGTTTTCAAATAATTCCTTCATCACCGACGCCGGGCGCTCGACGACTTCCCCGGCGGCGATTTTATTGATCACCTGATCGGGTAATAGCTGGATGACGGGTTTACTTTTCATTCGCAGGAACGTAATGAATGCCTAGGTTGACTACAATCTCGAAAAACCTTCCTTATACTCTGATGGGAGTCGGCGGGTCGCGGGCCGGCGTTTTAAATCGACAAAGGCTTGAGGGGTTCATGGCAAGGGGCTAGAGTTTTTCATTCGTAACGGGGCAAATCAATCAAGGAGTTTTGTATGAAGTGCTGGATCTTTTTTATCATTATGTTGAGTCTTCCATTTGTAGGGGTTCAGGCAGAGGAGCAAGTTCAGACGAACGAGACGTCCGTGGTCCTATTCCACGGGCAGGAATTACTCACGGTTTCGAGGGTCTCATCCGTTTCGGCGGATACCCGTGCGGAAACGCTGCAGCATCGGATTAAACGACAGGCCAAATCCCCCTTGGTTGATACAGAAAATTTTACCATTCACCACGATAACGATTTAAAGGTGAGCGTGATTATGTCGGGTACAGAAATTCTCTGTACCGTCTGGGAGGCGGATGCAGAACACCATGACGTTCCAAGAGAAAAGCTCGCGGAGCACTGGTGCAATAAGATTGAAAAAGGCATTGAACAGCATCGTAAAGACTATACCTCGGACGCCATCGTAAAGGACTCCATTTTTGCAGCCATTGCCACCGTGGTCTTTCTGATCATCTGGTTCGTGATCCGTCTGTTGTGCCGCAAGGAGGTGAAAATAATCGAGCGCAAGTTTTCTGGGCAGAAAATGTTTAAGCTTCTCGATGGCGATAGCGTGGTGACGATCAACGGAACGATCGTGCAATTTGCCCGGTTCATCACGATGGCGTGGGTGTTTATTTTCTATCTCGATCTGGTGCTCAGTTTTTTCCCTTGGACCTTCAATTTTTCGGCCAGACTGTTTAAAATGGTCAGTGCGCCCGCGATTCATTTTTCCCATAGCTTTATCGAAAACCTACCGAACCTCTTTGCATTACTGGTGATTGGTGTTTTTGTTCATTTTACGCTCAGCGGCCTAAAGCATATCTTTTTGCAAATTGGCGAGGGCAAGGTTCGGATCAAAGGGTTTTACCGGGATTGGGCCGATCAGACCTATCGATTGGTGCGGATCGGGGTCATTGTTTTTGCAGCGGTGCTCGCCTTTCCCTTCATTCCTGGCTCCAGCTCGCCCGCTTTTAAGGGGATCTCCATCTTCATGGGCGTGTTGCTCTCGCTGGGCTCCACCTCGGCCGTGGGCAATGTTGTGGCGGGTCTTGTGCTCACTTATATGCGTCCATTTGTTTCCAACGACTTTGTCGAGATCAGTGGATTGAGAGGGACGGTGGTGTCGCGCGGCACATTTTCCACCCGCTTGAAAACACCGACCAACGAAATCATCTCTATTCCTAACGCATCTGTTTCAACCAACCATATTATTAACTTTAGCCGGATGACGGAGAAAGGCGGCGTCAACGTCGGCACGGCCGTCACGATTGGCTATGATGTGCCTTGGCGCACCGTCCATGAGCTACTGATTGCGGCGGCAAAGGGGGTTCCGGATGTGCTTGAAACCCCGCCTCCGAAGGTATTGCAACTTTCGCTCGACGACTTTTATGTAAAGTATAGGCTGATTGTGACCACCAAGCATCCGGAACGGCGCTTTCATATGCGTTCCAATCTCCATCAAAATATCCAGGACAATTTTTCCAAAGCGGGTGTCGAGATCTTGTCGCCGCACTACCAGTCGGATCGCAATGGGGAGGCGAGTACGATTCCGGATGTTGGAGCGCAAAACGCGAAGAGGGATGATTGAGG
>JAOZSZ010000070.1 GCA_029939385.1 Pontiella sp.
GTCCATCACCCCTAAGTTGCCTTTACGGAAGGCTTCAGCCATCGCCAGGGGAACCTCGGCTTTGGCTTCGATGACTTTGGCTTGCATCTCTTGAACGCGCGCCCGCATTTCTTGCTCTTGGGCAATGGCCATGGCGCGGCGACCTTCGGCTTCGGCTTGGCGCATAATTTTGTCGGCCTCGGCGCGGTCGGCTTCGAGCTTTGCGCCAACGTTGGCGATTTGTCCGACTCCCGCAACAGAGACGTCGGCGATATCGATCGAAACAATTTCGAAGGCGGTTTGTGCATCGAGCCCGCTTTCGAGCACCTTGCGGCTGATGAAGTCGGGGTTTTCAAGCGCATCTTTGTAGGAGGGCATCGAGCCAATGGCGCTGACGATGCCTTGGCCGACGCGGGCGATTATGGTGTCTTCGGTTGCTCCCCCGACGAGGCCTTCGAGGTTGGTGCGTACGGTAACGCGGGCTTTGATCAGCAGGCGAATTCCGTCTTTTGCAACGGCATCGAGCATGCCGGATGAATTTTTGGTTGGGTCGGGGCAGTCGATCACTTTTGGATTTACGCTAGTCTGAACGGCGTCGATAATATTACGACCGGCAAGGTCGATGGCGGCGGCCTGCTGGAATTTTAGGGTAATATTCGCTTTGTCGGCGGCGATCATGGCGCGGACCACATTTTGCATGCTTCCGCCGGCAAGGTAGTGGGCTTCAAGCATATCGGTAGAAACGCTAATGCCAGCTTTTACGGCCGATACATACGTTAGTACCACTTGCTGTGGAGGAACGCGACGTAGCTTCATGCCGATTAAATCGCGAATGCGAACGGTGGCTTGTGCGGCCCATGCGCGAACCCAAAGGACAATCACAGAAAGGATTAATCCGACGAGAACCAATAGGGTGAGTGTTGCAATTATGGTTAGAATCATAACGATCTGATTCATGGTTATTCCTCCTGGTTGGTGGTTTCTTGGTTACTTAATTCTTCAAGTGGGTTGAGTTTTTTTGGGCCTTGGATAATCAGTTGGCGTTTTTGAAATAGGCCGATTAAAAGTGAGCCTGTCCCCATACTGATGACGAGAATTTGCATGGACCAGCTGATGGCTGGAATGGCGAAGGCGGTGTAGATGATGGCCAGCCCGACGACCATGGCTCGTAAAACTCGGTTGATGGATGTGTTGTCGGATCGCAGAACGAGCGTGCCGATGACGAGCCCCATGATGATGCGGCTGATGTAGGCCATGAATCCCCATCCCCCCAGGAGAAGTGCGCCCAAGGGAATACTAATTACAGAGGAGATGCATAGGATTCCAAATACGGGAAGGATGAGTGTTGCGACGGCACCGACCCATAGGCATTTCCAGGGCATGGTACGAATGAGTTGCGAGGAGATTGCGGTGGTTATTGGAAAGAGGGTGATGAAGGGGATGCCGGCCAGTAATGCGGCAAGAAACCACATGAGTTGAGAGATCAATTGATCCTTTGAAAAGGCGGAACTTGAGGGCGGAAGGGTTCGTTTTAGTTGGCCCGAAATAAGGCCTTCGGCAGGAACCAGTTCTTTGCCGGCGGTGTAGGTTAGGTCTCCGCCGATACGCGTGTTGCGTTGAAGAATGATTTCGGGGGCAATAATGTTGAGATCACCTTCGATGATCCCAGAGATGGTCACCACTCGGCTGGCGGTTATGGTGACGTTTCCCTGTGTTGATCCTTCAAGAATTACGTTGTTTCCCATGAGCTTCATATCGCCCTGGATGGTTGCTTTTGGGGTGATTTTAAGGGTGTCGGCTAGGGCCAAAATATTCCCGTTTATGTGGCCGCCGATCTGGACGGTTTTGCCCATTAACCGAACGTTGTGCTGAACCTTACCCGTCAGATTCACGAGGGTGCCCATTCCCCAGACATTGTGTTCGAAGGTTCCCCCCAGATTGATCTGGTTCCCGGAAAGGATGAAAAGGTCGTCCTTCACGATTCCGTTCACCTCGGCGTCGATGGTGTAGATCCATTGCTCGTCGTTAATGGTTTCGCTTTTGGCGATATCCACGAGGTTGGTGGATATGAATTGGATGCCGCGCGCGTGCGTACTTAATAGAATAAAGAGGAGAAGTAAGGGGAGTTTGAGTTGCATAACTAAACTTTCACGACGGAGATATGGCCATCGGCGGTGGATAAAATTTTCACGGGCTGTCCGGCTTCAATCCATTCGCCGTCCGCCATCACATCGATGCGTTTGCCGTCAAAGCGGGCGATGCCGGAAGGGCGTAGTGTTGAGATGGCTTCGCCAAGGGTTCCAATAGGAAACTCATTCGTATCGGTGTGAGCTTTATAGGTTTCCGCGCTTTCGGAGAGGGATAGACTTTTTCCTACACGGCTTTTTGGAAAGTATCTAATCCAGATCACAAAGGTGAATACTCCCGCAAAAAGAAGGATGATCACACTGAGCATATTCCACGGTGCGGGGAAGCTACGCACGCCAACGATGGCCGCCGTGATCCATGCAACGGAGCCAAAGATTCCAAGGATGCCCCCGGGGATAAAAATTTCCGTACCGATCAAGAGGAATCCGGCAAGTAATAAGGTGATGTATAGCGTTATATGTTCCATAAACGAAATACTAGGATGAAGCGTACGGGAATGAAAGGCGGATTCGTGGAAACCTGTCCCCAGGAAGGGATTTATTTAAGCAACGATCTTTAAGGCAAAAATGCTGACGGCATTAAAGAGGGTATGCATGCCGATGCTCACCCAAAGCGACCCCGTGCGCCAGTACGCCAAGCAAAGTGCGGCCGAGAGCAGAAAGAGCGGCACCAATGAAGGCAAATGAAAGTGCATTAATGCAAATAATAATGAGACGAGCGCGGTGCCCCCTGCAAGTCCGCCGCGCTTTACCAGAAACGGGAAAACTACGCCGCGGAAGATGAGCTCCTCATAAATGGGAGCCACAAAAATGGCCATAAATATGTAGAGGAATTGAAGCCAAGAAAATTCCTGTGTGAAGATCAGGGCGACGGCTTGTAGTTCCACTTCTATTCCAAAGACAGACTCCAGTAATAGAGAGTAGAGCGTTGAGGCCAGCATTAGAAAAGGAATGAGGGCCAAATAAAATAGAGGAGCGATGAGTATTTTTTTTATCTGTCGAAACCCCATACCATAATGGGTTTCCCACGATCCGCCTCTCTGTCGATCAAGGAGTGTAATGAGCGCTATAATGAGGAGATAGATTATGACGGTAGCGACCAGCTGAGCCAAGGGGATCTGTTCTTCGCCAAAAAATAGACCCACAAAGGATGCGATAAAATAGAGCAAGAAGAGCGAGCCAAGTAGAATGAAAATCTGAGGCGCGGCCCATGATCGGGTTAAAATTTTGTCCGTCAACGCGGCGTAATTAAGGGGTTTTTTTCGATGTTGAAGCGCAAGAAAAAGGGCCGCAAGCACGCCTCCGAAGAGCAGGAATCCCGTAATGAGGGTGTAGAGAAGTTGATTTTCTGGATGGGCATTGGCAAGAAGTTCTTCCATGGGCTTATGATAACTACCCCGAGAGTGAAATCAATTGCGAAACGAAATGTGGGACATTAAGATGGCGGCATGGTTACGGGAGAAAAACAGGAAAAATTACAGGTGCGGCTGGAGTCTCTTGGGGTTTTTGAGAAGGATCTCGAGGAGCATTTTATTCGCGGCTCCGGCAGCGGAGGGCAAAAGATGAACAAGACCTCCTCTTGCGTTCAGCTGGTTCATCCTTCAAGTGGGATCGAGATCCGGTGCCAAAAAACACGTTCGCAGGCCGACAATCGCTATTGGGCTCGCCACGATCTTTGCGAAAAAATTGAGGAGCAAATTCTGGGTGCGAAAAGCGCCAAAAAACAGGCTTCCGAAAAAATTCGCCGTCAAAAGCGCCGCCGTTCTCGGCGCGCCAAATCCAAAATGCTGGATGCGAAAAGCAAGAAGGGCAATCAAAAGAAATTACGGGGTCGAGTGGGGCCAGATGAATAGGTTGAATCAGTCGTAGAAAACAACGTAGTTACTTTCTTTCAGTCGAGTCATCCATCGTGCTCTTAGCCGCTCCCGCTCTTTGGTGTTCAAGGCATTTTTCAGACTCAATCGGACCTCGTCATAGGGTTTATATCCCGACTGTCGGCGGGCTTCCATCTTCACGAGATAGAGCTCCGAGTCGGTTTCAATAATTTCGCTAATCTCCCCGGCGGGAAGGGCATTAAGCACCTCTTGTAGTTCGGGGCGGGCATCTTTGGGTTGCATCCACGGGAACGCGCCTCCCTCGGTCGCCCGGCTACCTTCAGAATTCGCCTTGGCCGTGATGTCAAAGTTGGCGCCCTCTAGCAATCGATTGCGAATGGATTCGGCCTCTGCGCGTTTGACGGACTGATCTTCTGGGGTTGCTCCCTTATTGAGTACAATCACGCTATATTTCACTTTTTCTGGGATAAAAAAACGTTCTTTTTTGGCTTCGTATTCCTTGCGAACTTGTTCCGGCGTCACGCGTGCTCGGCGAGAAACTTCTTCATTCGTCAACATTCCCACGGCCATCTGCTCGCGAAGTGTTTCCATATATTCTGCGCGTGTTTTCTTCTGCTGGGTTAGGACTTGTTCGAATAATACTTTATCGCCTTTAAAGCGATCGTTGATCACTCGTTTAATTTCATCATTCACATATTGGTCGGGAATCTGTCCGCCCCGCTCTTTAAAAGCTTCCATAATGAGCGCGCGTTCAACCAGCTCGTTACGCATTTTCTTAAAGGCTTTTTTAAGTTCGATCTCAAGTTGTGGCCCTTGATAGGTGCGGTAAATTTCGGGGAGCATGGAAGCCAACGCTTCGCGAACTTCACCCTGTGTAATCACGTGGTCGTTCACCTTGGCGGCATAGCCATCAATCGCGATGGAGGTGTTCCGAGGAACCCAATTCGTCTGCCCCAAAGCGGATGTGGCGATGAGCAGAACGGACATTACTTGAATATATTTTTTCATAATCTTGTTACCATAAATAAAGGGTGTGCTCGGCGCAATGCCGAAAAGCGAATCCAAGAATATTCTTTATGTTTTTGGGGCCGGCTATGGTACAACCCGCCTCTATGACAAAAACAACAGAAGAATTTTCTAAGATCGAAAAGGCCGGCATCATATCGATTGTTGGGCGCACAAATGTGGGTAAGTCTACGCTACTCAACCACCTGCTCGGTGAGAAGGTGAGTATTGTTAGTGATACCGTACAAACCACGCGCAACCTTATTCGCGCTATTCTTACCGAAGAACGCGGGCAGATTGTCTTTCTGGATACGCCCGGGGTACACAAAGCCAAGGGCGAACTGGGTAAAAATCTTAATAAAACGGCGCGCTCGGCCGTCGATGGCGTGGATGCCATTCTTCTTGTGCTTGATGGCTCCAAAAAACCAGCCCTTGAGGATGATGGATGGTTCCGTCGCATTGCCCGCGAGGAGATCCCTTGCATTATTGCGTTTAATAAATCGGATATTCACTATGACCGCTCGGCCGACTACAAACAGCTCTGGAAGGAGATCAAGGCTGAAAAGGAAAGCGATCAAGAGCCTCTTTGGGCGACGGTCTCTGCGTTGCATGGCGATGGCATGGCTGCATTGCTCGATACCTTCTTCGAGAAAGTTCCAGAGGGCCCGGCGCTCTTCCCGGACGACATTCTTACCGACTATCCCCGTATGCTTAATATGGCGGATGTGATCCGCGAAAAACTTTTTTATCGCTTACACGACGAGCTTCCGCATTCGGTTGCGGTTTGGATCGAAAACATTGATGAGCAAGAAAAGAAATGGACCGTCGATGCCATGATTTATGTTGAACGGCATTCCCAAAAAGGAATTGTGATCGGTGAAAAAGGACGCCTCCTAAAATGGGTGCGCGAGCAGGCAGAGAAGGATCTTTACGAAATGTACGGGGTGCGCTTTAAACTCAATCTTTGGGTTAAAGTTGAAAAAAATTGGCGCAAGAATTTTTGGATGCTCAAAAAGTTTGGGTATGCCTAACTAAAGCGACATAGGCGGCGGCCCTGGGGATTTTTTATCCAGAGTGCCAGAGGCCAGCAAGGCGTCTAGTTCATGGATTAGGCGCTTTTTATCTTTTGGGAAACGGCCCTCCATCGGCAAAATATTGGAGGAATGGTTTGCGCGAAAAACCGTATGATTAAGTTCCAATTCTTGGAGCAGAATCTTTAACTCTTCGAGTGCTTGGAATTCGGTGAGCTGGGCAAAGCCTCCGGCCTGTTCCCTATGATAGAGTTCCGTTCCTGGAATGGGAATCACCCGTAGTGCAGAGAGGAGGCTGGGTTGCATTCGGTTGAGTGCTGCGGCCGTGGCATGGGCATGCAGTAAAGTATTTTTCTGCCCGCCAAGGCCGGTTAATATCATGACCGACATTTTTAATCCGCAGGCTTGGGCGCGTTGTCCCGCTTGAATCATTTCCTCAGCCGATTCGCGTTTTTTGACAATCTGGAGTGTTTCTTCATGCCCGCTTTCGAGTCCCATATAGAGGGTATTTAGTTTGAGTGCCTTGAGTTCGCGCAGTTCGGTTTCGCTCTTTTGTAGGATGGAGTGGCCGTTGGCATAAACATTGATGCGCGCCAGCCGAGGGAACTGAGAGTTGAGCCGTTCAAGCACCGTCTTAAGCAAATGAAAGGGAAGGGCCATCACATCGCCATCCGCCAAAAAGATACGTCTGGCCTGCGGGTTGGTTTTTCTGGCCTGCGCAAGGGTGGCTTCAATTTCTTCCAAGGATTGGAAACGGCATGACGCCTCTTTATACATTCCGCAAAACGTGCATTGGTTCCACGGGCAACCCTCCATAATACGAAGGATTAGGCTATAGGCTTCGGCGGGGGGACGGAAGAGGGTCATAACGATTCGTTGGGGGGAGATAAAGGTTGTTTGTTGGATTCGAGTTTCATGATCTTTTAACGATAAGAGGAGCAATCTTAGCGGGTGTTCTTCGCGGGGGGAATGATTTTCTTTTTCGGTGGCGTGAAAATAAGGCTTTATCTTTTCCTTTCATTAGAAATAATGCCTTCAACTACTGGAAACTTGAATGCAGAAACTCCCATTTTTCATCTTAATATCACTATTCATGCTGACGATGGCGCCGCAATCGTTTGCAGAAGAAAGGATGCCCCCTCCCTCGGGGAATCATTATCCCAATATAAAAGCATCGCTGA
>JAOZSZ010000071.1 GCA_029939385.1 Pontiella sp.
AGCCGATCGGCATGATTGTGCAAATGGGCGGACAAACCCCGCTTAACCTCGCCGACCGTCTGCTCGAAGCAGGGGTTCCCATTCTTGGAACATCCCCCAAAAGCATCGCCGCCGCCGAAGACCGCGAGCTCTTCCGCCAATTGCTGAACAAGCTTGAACTCAAACAGCCTGAAAGCGGAACGGCCCGCACTCTCGACGAAGCCAAGGTCATTGCCCAGCGCATCGGCCTCCCCGTCATGATCCGCCCGTCGTTCGTGCTCGGCAGCCGCGCGATGATGGTCGCTTATGAAGACGCCGAACTTGAACCCTTCGTTAATGCCGCCTTCGCCGCCAGCCCAGACCATCCGGTGCTGATCGACCGCTTCCTCGAACACGCTATCGAAGTTGATATCGATCTTATCTGCGACGGCAAAGACGTCTACGTTGGCGGGGTAATGGAACACGTTGAGGAGGCCGGCATCCATTCCGGTGATAGCGCGTGCTCTATCCCACCTTACACCCTCTCTGATGACATCATTAAGCGCATCAAAACCGCCTGCACCGCCATGGCGCTAGAGCTCAATGTTAAAGGGTTAATGAATACGCAGATCGCGATAAAGGATGATGAAATCTATATTATCGAAGTCAACCCGCGCGCCTCGCGCACCGTTCCATACGTCAGCAAAGCCACGAATGTGCCGCTGGCCAATATGGCCACGCAAGTCGCCATGGGAAAGACTCTGGATGAACTTGGATTGGTCGGCTTTGAACCTACGATTGAATGGTACGCCATCAAAGAAGCGGTCTTCCCCTTTAATCGATTTGCGGGCGTCGATCCCATCCTCGGGCCAGAAATGAAATCCACTGGTGAAGTGATGGGGATTGATAAAACATTCGAACTCGCCTTCTGGAAAGCTCAGATTGCAGCCGGTCAGGTTTTGCCAACTGAAGGCACCATTTTTCTCAGCGCGAAAGATCGCGACAAGAAGTGGATCGTCGAAATCGCCCAAGAATTTGCTGACATTGGCTTCAAGCTGATTGCAACCGAAGGCACCGCGCAAGCCCTACATAATGCAGGTCTTGAAGTTCTACTTACTCACAAGCTCGCCGATGACGGAAAGAATGTCATCGATCTGATGAAAGATAATGGGGTGCAACTTCTCGTCAATACGCCCAGTGGCCCTGTCGCCCGCATTGATGAAATAAAGATTCGCTCGGAGGCTATTTTGCGAGGACTCCCCATCGTCACGACTGAATCCGGTGCCCGCGCCACGGTTAAAGCCATTCATTATATTAGAAATAATGACTGGGATGTAAAACCGATTCAGGACTATCACGCATAGAACGCTCCTAAAAAGGAGCCGTTCTTATAAGAAAGCGAGGAAAGGGTCGTGTTATTCGAACTTTTTCGGACGGGGCGATATAGAGTATTCTATGCCGTGCGGTGCTTTTTAAAACAGATGCGAGATATCCAATCCATGAATTCCTCTTCTCCGGTAAACATTTCGATTTCAACTCGCATAAACCAAATCGGAATATCCAACCGTTCAATAAAAGGAAAGCGTACCGCATCTTTTTCGGTTGTCAGAATGGCCTCGGCTCCTGATTTTATACTTTGATTGATCGTATCAATGATTTCTTGCTGACTGAATCGGTGATGATCTGAAAAACGTTTTGCATAAACAATTTCTGCGCCAAAATCTCGGAGAGCATTTTCAAAACTTTCAGGAACAGCGATCGCCGAAACCGCCGCAATTTTCATCCCTTTGAGTTTATTTAGATCGTAGGTTGTGCTACCGAAGACATTCTTAAGATATTTAGCAGCATGGCGGCATTCTGAAATTTCTGCATGGGGATTCATCCGGCGTAACTGTTCTTTAAGCTCAGGGGCTCCCCCTTCTTTGCATTTAGTAATAAAGATAAAGCCCGCCCGTTTTATGTTACGCATGGGTTCACGTAATAATCCGCGCGGAAGAAGGTGCCCGCCACCAAATGGATTGGTTTGGTCAACTAAAGCAATATCAAGTCGGTGACCCAGTTTTAGATACTGAAACCCATCATCAAGAATTAAGGTATCGCACCCCAATTCTTTGATGGCATATTTACCGGCTTTAACGCGATCTTTGTCGACGACAACGGCGACGTCGGGAAGATTGGAAGCAAGCATATACGGTTCATCGCCTGCAGTATGAGAATCAAGCAAGAGGCGTTTTCCATCGGACACAACACGCGGTGGGGTTTCAATCTTTCCCGTGGTGATCCGTTGAGTCATTTTCTGAAGAAAGGGCAATTCCTTACTTTTGTATCCCCGACTTAAAATCGCTACTTTACGACCTTGCTTTTGCAAGTGACGAGCAAAAACCTCCACCACCGGTGTCTTTCCGGTTCCGCCTACGGTTAGGTTTCCAACACTAATAACCTGACATCCAAGAGTATTAGGACGAATGATGCGATGACGGTATAGCCATAACCTCACTTGAACAATAATGGCAAAAATCCAGGAAAGCACATGCAGTATACTACGCATCACCAAGGCCATCTTTCCCTTGATTCGACCCTCGATGACATCAAGCAAGTAGGTTTCTAACTGTTCAATTTTCTGTTTATTATTCATCTAATATCAATCAATGGGTGAAAATATATCTTACAAATTAATTATTTTTCGTAGCGCGTCAACTTTATCAATTTGTTCCCACGGAAACAGAGAACGACCAAAATGACCATAGGCCGCGGAATCACGATAACTCCAACCATTTGGCGTTAGTAGCCCCAAATCAGCAATAAGTGCGCTAGGGCGAAAATCAAAGAGATCTCCCGACTTTAAAATTTCTTCGATCAGATGATCATCAATGGTTCCCGTTCCATAGGTATCCACATTAATACTTAACGGTTTCGGCACACCAATCGCATAAGCCACTTGAATTTCACACTTATCGGCTAGTCCGGCCGCCACAATATTCTTTGCTGCGTAACGAGAATAATATGCGGCCGAACGATCAACCTTCGAAGGATCTTTTCCTGAGAAAGCACCCCCGCCATGACTTCCCACCCCTCCATAAGTATCCACAATAATCTTACGTCCGGTCAATCCAGCATCGCCATGTGGCCCACCAATTACAAATTTTCCAGTGGGATTAATAAAATATTCGGTATCATCCTTAAGTAACCCCGTCGGACCGAGTACCTTTTTGCAGACTTTAATAAGATCTTCTCGAATTTGTTCTAACGAGACATCATCCGTTTGATGCGAAATAACAATGGTATCGATAAAAATAGGTTTCCCATTGATGTGCTGGACGGAAACCTGAGACTTAGCATCGGGTCGAAGATAGGGAATCGTTCCTGCTTTACGAATTTTTTGAAGCTCATCAAGTAACCGATGACTATAAGCAATGGGTGCTGGCATCAACTCTTCAGTGGCATTGCTGGCATAACCAAACATCATGCCTTGATCGCCTGCGCCTTGTTCTAAGAAAAGCCCTTCTCCCTCAGTCACACCCTGAGAAATATCTGGAGACTGGCCATGAAGGCGATTGATATATTCAAAAGTATCTGCACAAAACTCAAGTTCTTCGCGATCATATCCAATATCACGAACCACTCCGCGAACAATTGAATCTATATCAATATCTTCCCAGCCGTTGCAGCTAATTTCTCCCGCATTGACTACCAGATTTGTCGTCGTTAGTGTTTCGCAGGCCACACGACTTTTCGAATCTTTTTCTAAACAGGCATCAAGAATGGCATCAGAAATTTGATCACAAACCTTATCAGGATGTCCCTCGGAAACGGATTCTGATGTAAAAACATGGTCAACTCGAATTTTACTCATGGAAAAAACCTCTATTCATTCGCTTATGCGGATTTAGTAATATAAGGACAGAAGCTATAGTACCGCCTCGGCTCTTTCCACAAAAAAGTAAGTAAAAATTGGTTACTCAAGCTCCATGCTTGACCGCGCTCATGGTCCTTCATACTCTTTCTAGTTATTAGGAAAATACCTGCTATGAAAGAATTTAAAAAAACGGATCTCATCAACTTTCTTCCTCGATTTAAAACCTTTGTCGGCATTGACTCCGATGGTTGTATTTTCGACACCATGGAAACCAAACAGAAGAACCATTTTCATCCAGCAATCATTCGACATTGGAACTTAGAAGCCATTGAACCACAAGTACGTGCCGCCGCTGAATTCGTCTATCTCTATTCCACCTTTCGGGGTCTAAACCGCTTCCTCGGTCTATGCAAAATGTTCGAACTCCTCAACGATTGGCCGGACGCATATGAAAAATCCGCCCTCCCCGATCCTTCCGACCTTCGTACTTATTGCGACTCCGGCTTACCCCTCGGGAACGATACCCTCCGGGCTGAGGCCAAACGTACCGGTAGCAGCTTACTTGCAGAAACTTATGCATGGAGTGTCGAATTGAATATCGATATCGATCAAAATATGCCCAACCCGCCCCCGTTTCAAGGAGCAGAAGATGCTCTAAAGCTTATCGCAAAGAACTCCGATGCCATCGTTATTTCCCAAACACAAGCCGTTGCCCTGCTCAAAGATTGGTATCGCGATAATCTTGCTAAATATGTTTCGGTCATTGCTGGCCCTGAACTTGGCAGTAAGATCGATCATTTTAATATGTCAGCCGTCAATCGTTATCCCGCCAAATCCATTCTTATGATTGGCGATGCCCTCGGTGATCTGGCCGCCGCTGAAGCTATTGGATGTAACTTCTACCCCATAAATCCGGGCGATGAAGTTGAAAGTTGGAAACGCTTCATGAACGAAGCCTATTCCAATTTTCTGGCCGGAGGATTTCCAGAGGATTATCAACAACAAATTAACCACGAGTTTAAAGCCCTGCTTCCAGGGACACCGCCTTGGAAATAGAGAAACTTGACCCCTGACAAAAAGCCCACAAGCCCACTTAAACCACGGCCGTACTAAACTAAATCCATGCGTCTAAATGATGATCTTCGCTTGATTGTTTCATTCGGTTCAGGGATATTTCGCAGTTCCAAACAAGGAGAACTTTATGATTAAAGCCTGCGATTTAAAAAAATCATCCATCATTGATATTGATGGCACCCCGCACATTATCCAAAGAATTACGTCACAATCACCCACAGCACGCGGCGGAACCACCATCTACAAAGTACGATTCCGTAATGTATCCACCAAACAAAAGGTCGACCAGACCTATCGAGGCGACGATGCCCTTCAGGAAGCCTCGTTCGACTCTAAGGAAGTTCAATATCTCTATCAGGATGGCGACCGCTACGCCTTTATGGATTTAGAAAACTACGAGCAATTTGAGCTCTTTAAAGAAGACATCGAAGAATGCCTACCCTTCCTTGTTGAAGATATGGAAGGAATCATCGCCCTCATTTCTGAGGGCAAGGTTCTAACCTTACGGATGCCCGACACCATCGAACTAGAGATTGTCGAATGCCCTCCGGCCATGAAAGGAGCTTCGGCCACCTCTCGCACAAAACCCGCAACACTTAGCACCGGATTGATTGTTCAAGTACCGGAATACATTGAATCAGGCGAAACCATCAAAATTGACACTAAAGAGCGCAAATATCTCTCACGCGCTTAATTCTCTAACCGTAAAAAGGGGGCAAAGAAAACACCGATTCTTTTCTCGGTGTTCTTTGTCTTCTTTTGCGGATAACAAATCCGTATGAGTGACACTGATCCAACCTTAATCTTGGCACCAATGCGGGGCATCACAACCATGCATTATCGTCGGGTCTTCGTCCGCCACTTTCAAGGGCTCGATCTTGAGATGGCTCCGTTCATTTCAACTGTGAGTGCGGAAAAGATTAACCCGAAGCTGTTAAAGGATATACTTCCGGAAAACAATTCGGGGTTACCACTGATTCCGCAACTCATCGGAAATAAAGCCGACGATTTTGTGCAAATGTCCATTGCACTACACGATCTGGGCTATGAAGAGGTTAACTGGAATATGGGATGCCCGCATAAGCCGATCCGGAAGAAACGACGAGGTTCCGGTTTGCTTCCCTATCCCGATACGGTCGATGCCTTTCTTGATCAAGTATGCGATAGAAGCCCCTGTAAGATTTCCGTTAAAGTTCGTCTTGGCGTATCAAACAAACTAGAGCTCATGAAGCTCATCCCAATCTTAAACAAATATCCACTCAGCGAGATCGTTGTGCATCCACGCACTGCTGAGCAAATGTATAAAGGCACCGTGGATCTCGATGCTTTTGAAGAAGCCTTTCATTTGCTAACTCGTCCCGTTTGCTACAACGGCGATATCAATAATATTTCATTTTTCAAATCCTTAAAAACCCGTTTCCCAAAAATCAATCGATTCATGCTTGGTCGCGGTCTATTAGCAAACCCATTCCTTTGTGAGGAAATCAAAGCAGACTCCGCACACCTTCGAAGGTGTGAATTCACACCTTCGAAGGTCTGCAGAAAGATTACACGCATTATTCATTTCCATGAAGAGCTACTTTCCGCTTACGAAAGCGTCCTTTACGGGGATCAACCTGTTTTAGGAAAAATGAAAGAGTTTTGGACCTATCAAACCATCCATCTATCCAATGGTCATAAGATGTTTAAAAAACTAAAAAAAACCCAACGTCTTTCCACCTATAAGGAGATTGTCGCCGAGTTCCTTGCAGATGCAACGTGGAGAGCAGATTATTTATCTAGTAAAGCTAGCGACGCCCCTCTAACAACTATGCCTTAAAAAAACGATCGGATGAACCATTCCTTTAAAACCCAGATCAGACCCTTTCTACCTTTTAAAATCACGAAATGGATGCTGGGAAAGAGCAGCGTTGAAATAACGAGGATCGTTAGAAACATCTTCTCCAACCCATTCTGGCAATTCAAAAGATTGATCTTCAGTTTCTAACTCAATCTCGGCAATAATTAGTCCAGCATTGCTCTCCAAAAAAACATCAAGCTCCCAAAGCATACCGGAGTGTTCGATAAAATATCGTTTCTTTTCAATGATTGCATCTCCACAGAGATCCATCATTTTTATGGCATCAGGCATGGGGATTTCATATTCAAATTCATTCCGCCTTATTCCCGTAGTTTTACCCTTAATTGTAAGATAAGCTTTATTACCAATCGTTCGCACTCTAACGATTTTATCCTCCGCCAAAACAAGATAGCCCTGCCGACAAGAAA
>JAOZSZ010000072.1 GCA_029939385.1 Pontiella sp.
GGATGAAGGCTGCGAATAGTTTGATGAGGGTTTGTTCGGCGGCGGAAATTTGTGCTTCGTGGGAGGGGTCGGCGCTGAGGCGTATTTTTACTTTCCCTTGAGCAGGATAAAACCCGAGATCAATGTTTTTGGGGTTAAATTTTGCGTCTTCGAGAAGGGTGACAATATCGGACTCGCCAATTCCTTGGGTTTGGACCATACGAATCAGTTTTGGTTTTGCATCGATATAGTGGCTTCTCAGCCAGGGGATGATTTCTTCGTTGAGGATGGCTTTAAATTCGTTGGGTGGGCCGGGAAGAATGAATAGGTTTTTGTTGTTGGGTTGTTCGATCCGCTGGCCGGGCGCGGCGCCGGCAGAATTGGGTAAGACGGTTGCGCCCTCCAGTACGAGTGCTTGCCGTTCGGCGGCGGGCGTCATTTTGCGTCCTCGTGCGGCATAGCGTTTGGTGATGATGGCTACGGTGGTGGAATCAAGGACGATGTTTAGTTTCAGAATTTGGGCAAGCGCCTCGCGGGTGATATCGTCGGGGGTGGGGCCGAGGCCGCCGCTTACGAATACAAGATCGGTGCGGGTGAGGGCTTCCTGAATGGTGCTTCCAATGATTGAAGGTTCATCGGGGATGGTGGTGTCGCGTATAAGTTGAAGTCCGATGGCGGCGAGCGCGCCGCCAAGGGTTTGTCCGTGTAGATTTAGTGTCTGCCCGCTGAGTAGTTCATTGCCGATGGAAATGAGTTCTGCTTGATTGTTCATCGAGTGCTCCTCAAAATGCGAAGCTATCTTGAAGTTATGAATGAAGCGAATCAATCCTTAAGCGTAGATGTCACGGGGCAGCGGCTAGATATTTTTCTGGCGGCGGCGGTGCCGGAGGTATCGCGTTCGCATTGGAAGGGTTTAATCCAATGTGGACGGGTGCTGGTGAATGGAGAAGGGTCGAAACCCAACCATAAATTACGGCGGGGCGATGGGGTGTCGTGGACTCTTGAGGACCCGGCTCCTGCCGAGGCACAACCTGAAAACATTCCCTTAGATATTTTGTTTGAGGATGATGCGGTGCTGGTGCTGTGCAAGCCCGCGGGGTTGGTGGTGCATCCGGCGGCGGGAAATGAAGCGGGAACGTTAGTCAATGCCTTGCTGTTTTATGATCCGATTTTTAAATCGGTAGAGCGTGCGGGGATTGTGCATCGGCTCGATAAGGATACGAGCGGGGTGATGGTGGTGGCAAAAACGGAACAAGCGATGGCGGAATTGCAACGTCAGTTTAAGGCGCGGGAGACCCGAAAAGAATATCGTGCATTCGTGTGGGGGAGCTTGCCTCTAAAGGGGCGAATCGAAACATTCATTGGGCGGCATCCTAAGCATCGCAAAAAAATGGCGGTGCTTACCGAGGGGGGGCGCAAGGCGATATCGACCTTTCAGGTTTTGGAAACCTTTGCTGAAATAACCTTTGCCCAAGTGAAAATAGAAACCGGACGTACACACCAAATTCGCGTTCATATGGCGCATCTGAGGCATCCGATTGTGGGGGATAGAGTGTACGGCCGCGCTCGAAAAAATAGATTACCGATGGAGGTTGGCCGGCAGATGCTGCACGCAGCTAAGCTGGAGTTTGTTCATCCAACTACGGGGAAAAGGCTTTCCTTCGAAGCACCGTTATCTAATGATATGCACCTTCTTTTAGAAACATTGCGGAACAAATAAAATGGCTGAAACCACATTCTATAGCCTTCTTGGCGATCTAGAGAATTATTTAAACGATCAACGCGACACCGGGGTTCAGCGTTTGGAAGTTGATCGTGCGGTATTAGCAGAATTGGCGAAGGAACCTACGATTGATCCGGTTGAGGCGCTTGCCGTTGAGACGGCGGGTGTTCCTGAAAACTTTCAATCTTTGGAGGCGATTGCGGAGCATGTTTTATCCTGTCGGAGTTGTTCGCTATGCCAAACTCGCACGAATCCGGTTTTTGGGGAGGGATGTACTGATTCTCCAGATATTCTGTTTGTGGGAGAGGGGCCGGGGGCAAGTGAGGATGCGCAGGGTCGTCCATTTGTTGGAAAGGCGGGGCAACTTTTAACCAAGATGATTGAGGCCATGGGGTACAAGCGAGAGCAGGTCTTTATTACGAATATTATAAAATGTTGCCCGCCCAATCATCGTTCTCCGCTTCCGGAGGAGATGGAAATTTGTCTTCCTTATCTGCGGCAGCAGATTGAGATGATTCAACCCAAAGTGGTCGTCGGGCTTGGCGCCACCGCCATAAAAGGGTTGCTGGGAAAGACCGCCGGCATTACTCGATTACGCGGAACGTGGCAGGAATATCAAGGCATCAAGTTAATGCCAACCTTTCACCCGTCGTATCTCCTCCGCGATCCGTCGAAAAAGAAAATCGTTTGGCAGGATCTGCAACTTGTGCTTAAGGCGCTAGGAAGGGAAGCGCCGGCCAAGGGAAAATAGTGAGAATGCGCGGTGTATTAATCCGTTGGTTGATGAGTACAGAATATTTTAGTGAAAAAGGGCGGATCTTAGCCTAACATGTTGAGAATTATGGTTATCGATATAAATCTAAACGCTGAAAAAGTCTCGAAAGAGGAGGTAGAGCCTTCTGATCGTGAGCTGGTTCTTCAATCTCAGAAAGGAGATGTGCAAGCGTTTGAACAACTCGTCGAGCGTTACCACCGAAAGATTTATGGGCTGACCTATAATATGACGAGTAATCGTGAAGATGCCGAAGACTTGACTCAGGACGTTTTTGTGAAGGCCTTTGAGGCGCTTCCTCGCTTTAAAGGTAAATCATCTTTTTATACGTGGATCTACCGCATTGCCGTTAATAAAACCATTAACTACCGCAAGAAACGGAACCGAAAGCGGGCGTTGAGTCTGGATCAGTTTGATCAGGAGATTAAGACCGATGACGTCTATCACGATCTTACATCGAAGGGATCACCTCTTCGAAACCTAAGCTTATCAGAACTTCAGATAAAATTGAACGAAGCCTTACAGAGTCTGTCTGAAAACCACAGAATCGTGGTGGTTATGCATGATATGCAGGGGATTCCGCACGAAAAAATTGCAAAGGTGGTGGGCGCATCGGTCGGTACGGTTCGGTCGAGATTGTTCTACGCAAGAAGACAGATGCAGGCAGAGTTATCGGAATTTATAAAATAATGAACAGGAATGACAATATAGAAATAATGGAAGAGGAACAGGTGGATCTGTTGCTCAGAAGGTTATTGCATCTCAAGCGATATGAGACGCCATCGCTTGAGCGTATAACTAAAAATAAACACAACATTATGCGTCGCGTTCGTGATGCCAGCCATAAGTCGCGATGGACGTTGGCAGACCTTCTTGAACTAAATATACCTTGGTTCTTTGCGGAGCCCCGTTATGGCATTGCGGCTCTATTCATTGTTTTTGCCGGCCTACAGTTTTTGGGAATTAATTCTCAGAAAACGGAACAAAATAAAGTGGATTTCTATATTTCTAATCGTAACTTGGCCGCGATTGAATCCCCGGTAACTTTTTCAACGAATCACATTTCCTACCCTAAACTCCCCGATAACCTTCAGCTTTTTCCTTATCAACAAGGGAATGACCAAGTTAAATTTGTGGAACGGGTAGAGGAAAAGAAATAGACCCTCTTCTCTTTTTTAAAAAATAAAAGCGCCCTAAAAGTAGGACGCTTTTTGTTTTTAAGAGCGAGAGGGTCCTCCCCTATATTTTTATTTTATGGAAGAGGAAACTCTGCGGTGAGGGCAATGACTTCCTCACGAACTTGGGCAATGACCACGGCATTGTCCGTATTCCGAAGAACGCGTTTAATGAAGTCCGCAATTTTTTCCATCTCCGCTTCTTTCATACCCCGCGTGGTAATGGCTGGGGTGCCAATACGAATGCCGGAGGTCACAAAGGGGCTTTTCTTGTCGAATGGGATTCCATTCTTATTCACCGTAATTGCGGCCTTATCTAGTGCTAATGCGGCATCCTTGCCGGTAATGCCAATGCCCGTTATATCGACCAACATGAGGTGGTTGTCCGTGCCACCAGAGACCAATCGAATATCATCATCTGCAAGTGCGGCCGCCAGTGCTTGGGCATTTTTTACGACCTGTTGCTGGTACTGCTTGAATGCAGGCTGGAGGATCTCATGAAAACAAACGGCCTTGGCGGCAATCGTATGCATCAGGGGGCCGCCTTGGATGCCAGGAAAGACCTGTTTGTCGATATCGGCGGCAAACTTTTCTTTACAGAGAATCATTCCGCCGCGCGGGCCGCGCAAGGTTTTGTGTGTGGTGGTGGTCACAAAGTCAGCATGCGGAACAGGGCTGGGGTGGCAACCTGTTGCTACGAGACCCGCAATATGTGCCATGTCCACCATTAAGTAGGCCCCCACGCTGTCGGCCGTTTTGCGAAGCTTCTTGAAATCAATAATGCGTGAGTAAGCACTTGCGCCGGCCACGATCATTTTGGGCTTATGTTCATCCGCCAGCTTTTGGAGTTGATCATAGTCAATCTGTTCGTCTTCTTGATCGACCCCGTAAGGAACAATATTAAAGAAACGACCCGAAAAATTCATCGGATGTCCGTGGGTTAGGTGTCCGCCTTCGGCCAAACTCATGGCGAGGATGGTATCGCCCGGATTAAGGACGGCAAAGTATACGCCCATATTCGCACCACTTCCGGAGTGAGGTTGCACATTAACATGCTCGGCCCCAAAGATTTCTTTCGCGCGGTCAATGGCGAGGCGTTCTGCTTCGTCAACCCATTCGCATCCGTTGTACCAGCGCTTGGCCGGATAGCCTTCGGCATACTTGTTGGTCATCCGCGATCCCTGTACTTCACGAACCGCTTTGCTCACAATATTTTCAGAAGCAATCAGTTCAAGATTTTCAAGCTGACGTTGATCTTCTTTTTTAAGTAAGGCATAGATTTCTGGATCGGTGTCGTAGACGGCGATGGTGCCTGTGTTTTCGAGGGCATAGTCCTTAATCTTATTCACGCGCCGTTCGTGGCGGCCGCCTTCGAATTCAGCCGTAAGCCATGCGTCGAGAATGGCGTTGGCATTCTCTTCGGTCGTAAATTTTCCAGAAAAGCAGAGTACGTTCGCATTGTTATGCTGGCGTGCGAGGGTTGCTGTTTCGGCATTATGGCAAAGGGCGGCGCGGACGCGCGGGAATTTATTGGCCATAATACTTACCCCGATGCCGGTGGTGCAAATGACAATCCCTTGATCGACGGCGGCCGTAGAGACTTTATTCGCGACGGCGGCCGCATAGTCAGAATAGTCGACCGATTCTGCACTGTTTGTGCCGAGATCCTCAACGAGGATATCTTTTTTATGAAGTGCTTCGATAATACAGGTTTTTAGTGCGTAGCCCCCGTGGTCTGATCCAATTGCAATTTTCATAAAACGAGCCTTTTTTAATAATTTTCAGTGCGGATAAAAAGAATCAAGTCCGCAAGGGCTCGATCAATTTCATCTCGTGTTTGTTGATAGATATAAAGAGAGCCGCCGAACGGATCAGAAATATCGGCAGGCACCTTTGATGTTCCGAACGATTTAATCAAGAAAACTTTATTTCCAACCGAGGGGAATTCTTGAAGGAGATCGGTGCGGTGCGCGGCCGTCATGGTGACGATCATATCGGCGGCATTAACCCGTTCGAAAGTAAGCGGCTGGCTTTGGTGTTTGGAGAGATCGATCCCTAATTCGTTGGTGGCCTCCATTGCATGAGTGCTGGCGGGGGATCCCGATCTTGCATAAATACCGGCCGAGGATGCCTTCCATTCCGCGTCGCTACCGATGCGGTGATTAAAGATGGCCTCGGCCATTGGGCTACGGCAGGTATTTCCTGTACAGACGAATAAAACGGTTTTCATATGTGTAGTTCTCCTTTGAAAACGCGGACTATTTCCTTAAAGGGAATGCAGCCTTCGCGCAGGCACTCGATAGAATTCCCATCAACCTTAACAACACTGCTTGGAATGGCTTCTGTAGCGGAGGGGCCACTATCGAGGACCAGGTCGGCGTTAATAGCGGCCATGGCTTCCGTCGCCGATTGGGTATCGGGTTGATTGCTCAGGTTAGCGCTCGTTAAAGCGAGGGTGTGCTTGCATATTTTTGCTAGCGCCAGCGCCACGGCGTGGTTGGGTACGCGATAGCCCTCCCATCCCTCTAAGGTTTTCAGCACAATAGTCAGTGGGCCGGGCCAAAAGGTTTCGGCCAGTCGCTGCAAGCCAGCGGTCCAATTTATAGATACCGCCGCCACTTGCTCGGCATGAGCCACAAGCCGAGCCATGGGTTTATTCCCCTCGCGTCCCTTCGCGGCGATCAATTTTTCAAGGGCCCCAGGAACCGCGGGGTTACATGCGATTCCATAGACCGTTTCAGTTGGAACAATCACGAGCCCGCTGCTTGCCAAGCAGTCGCGCGCCTCTTCTATTAAATTTGCTTGTGGGTTCTTCGCATCGATCTTTAGGATTTTTACCATTTGAAGAGTGTAATGTGGAAGTGTTCCAAAGCAACCGCAAAACAGGAGCTCCGCAGGATTGGAAAGCCGAACGAATGGTTTGTAACGCTTCGGCGGGTTGGCTAGAATGTCGGTTCATTTTTAAAAAAGAGGATTTAATATGAAAAGGATTTTCACTGCTCTAGTTTTAGTAACCGTCTTGTTTTCAGGGGGGGCGTATGCCGCTAAGGATGTCGTTTTTGTCGATCTTCAAGAGGTCTTTAAACAGTTTTATAAAACTCAGTTAGCTCAAGATCAAATCCGGCAACAGGCCTCCGATATTAAGTTTGAGCGCGAAACCATGGAGGGTGAGGTCAAGGAAATGAAGGAAGAAGTTGATCTGCTTCGTGTTGACTCTCGCGACGACACGCTCGGCGAAGAAGTGCGCATTGGAAAACGAAATCTGCTGGAGGAAAAATTGGTAGGGCTCCAGAAGAAAGAACAAGAAATCATTGATTTTGAAAAACTTCGAATGCAACAACTGGAACAACAAAATGTGCGAATGAGTCGCAAATTATTCGATGAAATTCATGAGGCGATTGTTAATTATTCAAAGGAAAAAGGTTTCTCTGGCGTGATTGATCGTTCAGCAAAAAGTCAAGCAGGCATGCAAAT
>JAOZSZ010000073.1:0-3959 GCA_029939385.1 Pontiella sp.
AGAGCGTTCCGCTCTCGCGGTCGAGCGTGAGATAGTCGAGCCCCACATTCACCATAAAGCCCAGCCGCGAGCGGATCTCCTTAAGGATCTCCTTCGTGATAAGTTCTTCCTGTTTTGAAAGCTTGAGTGATTCAAAAAACCGATGCGAATCAATCACCGAGTCGGAAATAATTTCACGAATATTGCGACCGCTCACCGTGCAAGCAAGCACCTCGGGGCGAAGACGAGCGCCGTTACATCCCGTGCATTTCAGTCGCGTCATATAACCGCGCAGCCAATGACTCATCGCTTCGCTTTCATTATTCTCCAACCGTTTTTCAAGAATAGGAAAAACCCCCGCGAAGGGTTTAGACTGCAAGCGCCGCCGCATATAATAGTTAATTTCCACCTCACCGGAGCCCTGCAGAAGAATCTTTAGAAAAGTTTCGGGAAGCTCTTCAAATGGAATTTCGGGATCCATCTCATACGCTTCCGCCAGCGCATTCAATAATTTTTTGTAGTAGACCACCACCCGGCGGCCGCCATAGCGCATCGGATGAATTGCCTTTATCCAAGCCACGGAGGGATCGGGCACCACCAGATCCAATTCAAAGATCATCTGCGTGCCGAGGCCGTGGCAAGTGGGACATGCCCCATACGGGCTATTAAAAGAAAAGTTGCGCGACTGCAACGTGTCGAAACTAATCCCGCAGTCGAGGCAGGCATTGTTTTCAGAATAGGTTTTTTCGCTCCAATCCCCATCGTCATTCATCACCAACACGGTCATGAGCGCCTTGCCTTCGCGCAAGGCAATCTCAACCGAATCGGTCATGCGCGTACGAATCTCGTCAGTGACCACCAATCGATCCACCACGACTTCGATCGTATGCTTTTTGGTTTTTGCCAGCTTAGGGGCCTTTTCGATTTCAACGATTTCGCCATCCACCCGCACGCGAACAAAGCCCTGCTTCTGGATGGTTTTGAACACTTCGGCATGTTCGCCTTTGCGCCCACGAACCAGCGGAGCAAGTAGCATTAACTTCGTCTGATCCGGGAGTTGCAGCAACGACTCAACCATCTCTTCTGCACTCTGACCCGAAACCGGTTTCCCACATTTCCAACAATGTGCTTTCCCAATACTCGCAAAAAATAGCCGAAGATAATCGTAGATTTCCGTGGTGGTTGCCACGATCGATCGCGGATTGGAGCCCGCCGTACGCTGCTCGATCGAAACCGCAGGAGAAAGCCCTTCGATGTAGTCCACATCCGGCTTCTGCATTTGACCTAAGAACTGGCGCGCATAGGCCGAGAGGCTCTCAACATATTTGCGCTGCCCCTCGGCATAGATCGTATCGAACGCCAGCGACGACTTGCCCGAGCCGCTCAGACCCGTCACGACCGTCAGTTCATCGCGCGGAATTTTGACATGCACATTCTTGAGATTATGCTCCCGCGCGCCCGCCACCTTGATCCATTGCTTCGCCATAAACTACACCATCAATTTATCTGCAACGAATGAATGTAAAGCAACGAATCCATTCCGCAGAGCAATTCGTTGCTTTTTCTAGATTCGTTGCTCCCTAAAACTAAAGGTCCTTCTTGCCGCGGTAGGTGAATAGGTCGGTCCACTCGTAGGATTCGGGGGCGCTGTAAATGTTTAGGGTATCGAGAATCTTTTGCTGCATGTGCATCGTCAAACGACGGCCTTTGCGGCCTTTTTGAATCTGCTTATGATTGATGAATCCCGGAGGGGCAATGGAAACGAGATCATTATTTTTGATCTCCTTCTCTGTCATAATGGCATCCAAAGGCTGAGTGCCCACGGTCATATTAAGTTCTTCTGTCATACGTTCCTTTGTTGCGTGCTAGCTGTTTTTTTCTACCAGAATATCTACTTCTTCGATAATCGCATCGACCGAGAGGAAGTGCGCGAGTTTCATTAACAACACCTTCTTATCAAACATACCCTTCACATAATAGGGAATATGGGTGCGGAACTGAATACAAGCGGCCTCTTCGGGCGTGTAGCGATGTGGACGACTAGAATCCCTCTGCTTTAGCTCATTCAATTTCACTAATCGTTTCAGATGCTCGACCATCATGTTGCGGCGGTTTAAAGGGCTTGTAGTTCCGCCTTTAGGCGGCTGTTCCTGCATGAGCCGGCTGAAGGCGGAACTACATCCCTTTACTTCTTCGAATATCCATGGGTTGCCGATGGCGGCGCGGCCAATCATGACGCCGTCGACGCCGGTGGCGTCAATCATGTGGGCAACATCTTCGGGCGTGTTGATGCCCCCGTTTCCAATGATTGGAATTTTGAGCGCCTGTTTCATTTCGGCCAGCTTTTCCCAGTCGGGATCGCCCCCATGAAAGTTTTTAGCGAGGCGTGCGTGTACGGCAATCATATCCGCGCCGCTCTCTTCAACTACCTTGGCAATTTCAAGATGGTTCGGCGTATCATTATTAAACCCGATGCGCGTTTTGACGGTGACGGGTAGCGAAACCGCCGCCTTTACCTTTTCGATAATTTCTCCGAGGAGCGGGAGGTCTTTCATCAATGCCGCGCCAGCACCCCGCGATACCACCTTTTTTACGGGGCACCCGCAGTTGAGATCAACCCAGTCAAAAATCCCCATCTGCTCGACCTGCTTTGCGGCCTCAACCATCGCCTGCGGATCGCGACCAAAAATGTGCCCGGCAATGGGATGTTCGCCTTTTCCTGTTTCCAATACCTGAAACGTTTTTTTAGAATCTCGGCGAATGCCCTCGGCGCTCGTGAGTTCGGAATAGACCGCGCCCGCTCCCTGTTCGAGGCAGAGTGTGCGCATCGCCGAGTCGGTATAGCCGGCCATCGGCGCAAGCACCACGGGGAAATCAATTTTGACCGATCCAAATTTTAAAGGCTTCATTTGCATAGAGCGGAGAATATTTCCCAGCTACGGCTGGATGTAAACCGAGAATCGGATTATAATCGCAGGCACTTCACAAAAAATAGTTCACTCTAAGGAGAGCCAATATGATTAATCCACCCAAAGCGTATGAAAATATTTCATTTCTCAACAGCTCTCACTGCCGGTCGATTCGGCTCCAGCTTGAATATCTTCATCCCGAAATAACGATGAAAGACGAGGGCGTGAAATCTACTATTGTCCTCTTCGGTAGCGCCCGCATCCCCTCTCCCGAAACCAAAGAAAATTGTGATAACCCTCAACTGGCAAAACTGGTTTCCTTTTATGAAGAGGCGCGCAAGTTGGCTAAAATTATTAGTACGACCTGCCAAACTAATCATGAATGCGAATGTGTGATTATTACCGGCGGCGGCGGCGGTATTATGGAAGCGGGAAATCGGGGAGCGCACGAGGCCGGGTGTAAATCAATTTCGCTCAACATCACGCTCCCCAACGAACAAGATCCCAACCCCTACGTCTCGCCCGGACTCAATTTTGAGTTTCGCTATTTCCACATGCGTAAAATGCATTTTATGTTACGCGCCAAGGCCTTCTGCATCTTTCCCGGCGGATTCGGCACCTTCGACGAACTTTTCGAGGCGCTCACTTTAATTCAAACGGGAAAGATTGATCCGATGCCCGTCATCCTCTTTGGCACCGAACATTGGAAGCGGTTGATCGACTGGGAATATCTCGCTGAATGCAGGCTCATCAGCCCAAAAGATCTCGACCTAATTACCTTCTGCGATACCGCCGAAGAGGCGTGGGAAACCATCACAAATTATTATGACTAGATTGCGATAGGCTTAAGGTTCCCCGCCCGTACGCGGACTGAAAGAGATCACGTTGCCGGCGCTATTTCTCGCTCTTATCGTTATGAATAATTTGTAGCGCAACGAGGCGGGCAACGAGGACGGTTAGGAAAATCTGACCGCAGGCGGCTTCCATCACCGCATAGCTCTGCACCGCATGAAGCTGGGGTACAATATCGCCATAGCCGAGGGTGGTCAGCGTGGTGAAGCTAAAATAAAC
>JAOZSZ010000073.1:3969-7107 GCA_029939385.1 Pontiella sp.
AATAAACCGCCCACAAACCCATCACACTTCCAGAGTGAAGATGTTCGGGGATGATAAAACTCTCCGACTGGAAGTGGAAGAATAGTGAATAGATCACCGCCCAAATTATTCCCATTAGAATGTAGGCAGAAATGGCACCCGCAATTTTGTTCCCCGTAACCAACCCAGAATCTAATACATAACTCATAATGCTACCGAAGATGAGCAGGTAGTAGATCAAACGAAAACTCAGCACTAAGATATGGAAGCCATCGGTATTCGTCTCGCTGAAAAGCTCGGTGCCTCCAACGCCCACATTAATTAGCGACAGCACCACCATAAATATAAAAAATTTGCGGTTTTCCGTGATGGCCCGCAGACAGCTAAGCAGCACCACCAATCCAAAAACGGAGATGCTCTTATCCATAAATTCACGATCGGCAGGAATTAATGGAAGAACCAAAAACATTAGGACAAACGAGAAGAGCAAGAGTGTAAACCGCCCCTTCAGGATCCCTTCAATGATGGGATGCTTTGGCTTCATTCTCCCTGATCGTCCATCGCGGGCGCCCATCCACCTCCGAGCGATTTATAGATCCCCACAAGATCCAAGCTGATCAACCCGCGGCTGGTGGCCAACGCATCTTGTTGAACCAACAGTGCCTGTTCCATATTGAGTACATTTTGGAAATCAGTCAGGCCGGATTTATAGAGCTCCGTCACTAATTCCACGGATTTCTTTGCGGCAGCAGAAGCGGTTTCTAGCGAAACAACTCGATCCGTTTCGTTGGCATAGGCTGCCATAGAATCCTCGACCTCTTCGAGCGCTAGCAACACGGTCTGTTCGTAGGCATATAGCGCGGCCTTGGTGCTGGCCTCTTGGGCAGCAACCCGACTACGGATGCGCTTCCCGTTAAAGATATTCCAGCGTAGCTGCGGACCAAAGCCGTAGGTGACATCACTGCTACCCAAGGATTGAACCGCTAGCGTACCCGGCAGGGTGAGAGTGGGATAGAGATCCGCCTTGGCTTCCCCAATCTGCGCCGTCTGCGAAGCGAGCTGACGTTCGGCTTGGCGAATATCGGGGCGTTGACGCAACAGATCGGCGGGCAAGCCGCGCGCAATTTGTGCATCGGCGCACGTAGGAATTGGTTGAGGTTTTCCCAACTCTTGAAGCAACGCATAGGGCATATCGCCTGTCAGCACACTGAGCCGATTAATGGCTTCAATAAGGAGTTGTTTTAACGGCGGAATCACCGCTTCCGTGCGGGAACTATTCAACTGGGATTGCGAAACATCCAACGCAGGAACCAGACCAGAATCAAAACGGTTTTGCGTTAGCTCCATCGTTTCCAACTGCGCTTTAAGATTGTTTTCTGCAAAAGCGATCCGCGCCTGCAAGGTGCGTACATCAATATAGTTTCTAGCAATATCCGCGTAGAGTACCACTAGGATGTCGCGATAGTTTTCAACGCTGGCCTGTAAGGTAGCGTCGGCAGATTCCACAGAACGACGAATGCGTCCCCACAAGTCGAGCTCCCACGCCATGGAGAGGCCCGCTTGATAAGCATCCCCTTCATAATTGAGCGTCTTTACCGCAGAAGCGGAACCGCCAGCGACGATATCGGGCCAATACTGGCTGGCACTCACGCCACGTAATGCAGCGGCCTGCTCGATGCGGGCGGCGGCGGTTTTGAGTGTAAGGTTGTTGGTCGAAGCCTTCGTGATAAGGCCATTGAGCGTCTCGTCGCCAAACACCGTCCACCAGGTTTGCAGATTGGGTTCACCCGACTCCACCTCATCAAGCACCGCTTCGTGCCACGCATCCGGAACGGACGTTTCTGGGACTTCATAGTCGGGGCCGACCGTCATGCAACCGTTCAATAGGATAATACTAAACCCAGCGAAAATAGATGAAACTAAATATTTTTTCATACGAGACTCCAAGATTTACAACTAACCACCAATTCAGTGTATGCGGATATTAGAAACTGCCCGGAACAAGTCAAACCCTTAAAGCAATTTTACCCGTTTCAAGAAACCGCCCCTCACTTAGCCTTCGCCCAACGACTCAAAAGAACAGTAGCCCCATTTTAACAACGAAAGAAATACCACCTTAAAACTTCCTTGACCCTATTCTTTCCGAAGAAGAGAAAAAGGATTACAAAGGCTCAAATTAAATCTGATTTCTCTTTATGAAACATCGTGCAAGTTATCAATTATTTATCTGGGGCATGGCATGCTCCCTATTGCTTTGCAGCTCCCTCACCGCGAAAACGACAACGGATACCGCTCTCTGGACGGGGGGCATGGTTTTCTTTGAAAAAGAAAATGACCTAAACTACTCGATCGAATATCAGGTTCGACTCAACGATGAAATGAGCTCTCTTAGTAGCCACTTTGTGGAGTTGATGAAATACCACCGTGTGGCCAACAGCTTGCTTCTCAATGGTGGATACCGTTTCACCATTCGCCCAGATCATAAGGAAAACCGCCTCTATCTCGGTGGTTTTTGGGAGATGACACCATCCGCCAAACCTCATGAAGCAGATCCCAACCGGTTCAAGGCGATTCTACAGGTTGGATATCAGCATGATTTTAACGTTGAGTTCGACAATCAGCTCATGGATTCCGACTCCATTCGTGGAGTCATGCAGGTTTCAAAACCGATCAACAAAACAATAACCCCGTTTCTTATGGGGGGAGCGCTAACGACGTGGAACGATGCGTATAGTTTCGGAATTGATAAAACGCGTCTTGGCGGCGGAGTTATCTTAAAAATGGCAAAAAAGAGCCAATTGCGATGCCAGTATCTATGGGAGGAATCCTATTTTATAACCCCCGAGAAGCGCTCCCATATTATCTGGCTTCGGTATGAGCTGATTTTTGGAGGTTAATTGAGTTCGTCTTCCAAATGCCCGATATTTGTAATGTGCTCATGATGTCGAGTGGAAGAAGGCCTTATGAATGCCTTTTTTAATACGAAACATTCACCCCAAGGAATGGCCCTTCCAAACCAACATCAGCAATGACCTCCCCGTCCGAATATTCAACATCTACATAAAAATTTACAAGGCGATATCCCCCGACAAGGTCAAACTTGACCCGCTTGTCGATCAGCCGATAGCCAAGGTCGATTTTATAGTCGGAATAGACCAC
>JAOZSZ010000268.1 GCA_029939385.1 Pontiella sp.
GCGTTCCTTCTTTTTCTGATTGTACTGCCCTTCATTCGAGCTCGAGAATCTAGATCTGCGGCACTAAATTGTTTCTAAAGCTTCTTTTTTCTTAAAAACCGCCCCTCTTTTAATGGAAGTGTGATAAGACTAACTACTTAACACAGACGGGGTGATGTGTTTTAATACGAATTGATGAATCTGTGATTTTGGTAGCCATTCATAACTTAAAAACTCAGATGAAAGGAGAGGGTGATGAAAAAATATTTATGGAGTGTATTTGTTCTGTGTTTCTTTATTTGGGCGGTTGTTGTGGATAATGTAGTTCTTCCGGCCGATGATCAGTTACAACAGGATGTAGGGGTGTATACCCGCTATCGAATCAAGAAATGGGAAAAGGGAAGTAAGCTTGATCTCATTCAAGATGAGCTTTTAATCTATGCGATTGTAAAAAATCGAGAACAACTCTATTACATGGAATACAAACAGTACTTCGAGAATAAATTAAAAAATCTGCCCGCGGGAACTCCGGTGCAATTGCGTTATGCCCGCCGTTTCCCCAAGTTTTGGAAAAGGCATATTTATGACTTGCGTTCCGAAGGCGTTCCTATTGTTCGCTACTCCGCCGCGCAACTCCTCCAGAAACAACGAGGAATTTGGAAGTTCTCCGGCATTATGGGAGGCGTATTTCTTAGTCTTGCGATACTCGGAAAAATAGGGCATCCACGGAAGAAATAATTTTTGGTCAAATTCTGACTCATCGTTTAATTTCCTCGATCGAGGAAATGATCTGAAGGCTCGCACAAAATAATTTATGCCTGTTAGAAAAATGCCGTGCATTCATAGGCCGTGCTAGGTCATAATCGGATTTTTCGATTTTAAACTAAGGAATAATGACTATGAACGTGAAGATTGAACGCGCCCTATTGAGTGTATCCGATAAGGCAGGCATTCTCGATTTTGCTCGCAACCTGCATGAAATGGGCGTGGAACTCCTCTCAACTGGAGGTACCGCCAAAGCCATTCGTGAGGCTGGAATTCCAGTTAAAGATGTTGCCGAATTTACAGGATTCCCCGAAATGCTCGACGGCCGGGTAAAAACACTTACCCCGCAGGTACACGCCGGAATCCTCTATGTCCGCGACAACGAAGCGCATGTTGACACCATGGAAGAATTCGAGCTGGGGCAGATCGATCTGGTGTGTGTGAACCTTTATCCTTTCGAAGAAACGATTGCCAAGGAAGGCGTCACCCTCCCCGAAGCCATTGAGCAGATTGATATTGGTGGACCTACCATGATTCGTTCTGCGGCTAAAAATATGAAGTTTGTCACCGTGGTTACGGAGCCCGCTGATTATGCTCAAGTTATTTCTGAAATGCGTGAGCACGCTGGCGCTACAACACTAGAGTTGCGTTTCACGCTCGGCCAAAAAGTCTATGCGCGTGTAGCCGAATATAACGCCGCCATTGCCACCTATCTCGCCGAACAGGTCGCCGATCAAAAACTCGCGAAACCTTTTGTTAAATCCTATTCAGACGGCATTGAACTTCGCTATGGCGAAAATGCCCACCAAAATGCTTGGCTCTATAAAGATGCGGAGTCGCGAGAGTCGGCAATTGCTCACGCCGAAGTCCTCCACGGAAAGGAAATGAGCTACAATAACTATGTCGATGGCGACGGCGCACTCGAAGCCGTTAAGGATCTTTCTGGAAAGCCCGGCGTCTCGGTTATTAAACATACCAACCCCTGCGGCTATGCCACCGGCGAAACTCTCGCCGAGGCCTTTGAAGCCGCGTGGGCGGGCGATCCCGTCTCCGCCTTCGGCTCCGTCATCGCCGTCACGCAAGTGATCGATCTTGAAACCGCACAGTGCCTTGATGGCCGTTTCATCGAAGCCATCATTGCTCCCGGCTATGCCGACGATGCGCTCACGCACCTTATGAAGAAAAAGAACCTGCGGATTCTGAAGCTCACCAAGCCCATGGGCAAAGCACTTCCTCAACACATGATGAAGCAGATTAATGGGGGACTGCTTGTGCAGGATCTCGATATCGAAACGCTCGAAAAATGGGAAGTTCCCACCAAAGTGCCGTTTAACGAATCCAAGAAAGAGTTAGCGCTCTTCGGAATCGCCGCCGCCAAGCACACCAAATCCAATGCCAT
>JAOZSZ010000074.1:0-1512 GCA_029939385.1 Pontiella sp.
TCCACTCCTTCACCGACCCAGCCCTCAAAACCACGCACTTTAAGACACGTGAAAATTATAACCTTTTTTTAGCCGAAGGCGCTTCTAAGAAGCTCCACTACAAAAGCGATCTATTGGATCTCCTTCTATTCGATCACTACCGCTTTCCATTCGGGTGAAGTGGTACTACACCGCAATCGATTCATAAAAAGGGTGATCAGGCCTTTGATATGGGTGTTTTTTCATTTCTCCTATTCCAGCCCTGCCCCGATCTTGCGGAGGAGAGATTACGAACTCGGTCGCAAAATGATTCCTTCCCAAAAGCAACCTTGCTAGAGTCTCTCTTATGAAAGTGCGTCTATCCATTCTGGCCCTCATCTTGATTGCGGTCTCCGGACATGCCCAGAACCTAGAGATTCTGGAGAACCGACAGGGGTGGGCGCAACAGGATCTTTCGATCCGGGGGAGCAGCTACACGGGCGTGGGCATCTCGATCAATGGCCTCAACTTGAAAGTTCCTTACTCGGCGCACTTTAATTCGGAACTCCCCGGGGCTAGAAAAATTTTCTCCGCACCATCGATTCGGCAAAATACAGTGGGCTACACCATTGTACCGCAGGCTTCCAGCCTGCAAACCGGCGCAAAGATCGGAACCAAAGAGCATTATCAGGCCAACGCTTCGGCATTTCACTCGGGCGTGGGCGGATTCATCGAGTGGGAAAAGGCGCGGCAAATTGACTATGACGCCAACGATCTCGACCGCTATTCCGGCGGCGCACAGCTCCAGCACTTCGTGAATGATTGGCAACTTGATCTGATCGGTGTGGGGCAGAAAAAGGAGTTCGGCGCTCAGGGATATTATGGGATTCCAAATACTCAATATGCCGAACAGATCACTGAAGACGCACTGATTTTTCTGGGGGCCACGCGCGGTGATCTCGACGATGCCTATTTCCGAGCAAGCGGCGCGTGGCGGCAGTTTGATGATGAAATAAGAGGTCTGACCCCTCATGATGTGCGCTCGCGTTTTGGCTCGATAGCCGTTGACGGCCGCACGATGGAGATTCAAAATATTGTACTCAATCTGCGCGGCGACCTTGAATATGAACAGGTCAATGGAACCACTACCGGCGACCGCACGCGCGGATCGGTGCTGATTCTTCCGGAGGCGCGGTTTGATCGATTCATTTTTAGGGCGGGCCTAAATTCTGTTTTCCAAACTTCGGAATCCGCCGAGTGGCTTCCGCAAGCAGGGATCGATTGGCTGGCAACCGATAATTCTACCCTCTACACGGCCTATTCGGAAACCGTCCAGCAGCCTGATTTCCAAACGCTTGAAAGTAATTCCTCCCTCAAACAACAACACGAGCGGAGCGCGGAACTCGGCTTCCGCCAGTTTGCCTCGGCCCACCTCGATTGGCACGTAGCGGCATTCCATCGACAGTTAAAAAACGCATCGGATTGGATCGATGTCGCCGGAACGAGAACAGCAACCGATCTCAGGACGTTAAATGTGACGGGGATGGAGTCGAA
>JAOZSZ010000074.1:1612-7094 GCA_029939385.1 Pontiella sp.
GCATCCCTTGGCTTGCATTGGTTCCCGCGCTTCTCCCATAGTGTCCGACTTTCGGTTTTAGTGGATAATCTATGGGATACCAACTTTCAGGCCCTTGCGGGTTTGAAGCCCCCCGGTCGTACCGTTTCCACCGGAATCACTGTAACTTGGTAAAATAAATAAATTTACTCACGCTCGCTTCGCTCAAGCCGCAAAGACACTCTGGTTGTCTAAATATTGCGCCCTTTGCGACTTTGCGTGAAAAGAAAAGGAGTTTTTGATGAGTTTTGAAAAGGGATCGTTGAGTTTTCGTATGTTTTTTGCACAGCGTGATTTTGTTGCTGGTGATGTAGAAAAATTTGCCGCGGCGGCGCTTCCGCCCCTTAATACGCTTGCCGAAGAGGAGATCCACGGATGGGTGGCCGGACGTCATATCCTCGACCGCAACATTACCGAAGAGACCGCCTATCTCGGGGGCTATCTACGCCTTACGCTAACTCAAGCAAAGAAAACCGTTCCCTCTTCCCTGCTCGCCGCAGAGTGCGCCGTCGAAGAGATGGCCACGATGGAGGCCGATGGCAAGCAATACCTCAATCAGCAGGCGCGAAGCGAAATCAAGAAGGATATCAAAGAGCGCCTGCTTCCTGATATGCCGCCGCAGCTCAAGGGAATCGACTTTGTTTTCGACGAGCACTCGCACATGATTTACTGCACAGCCACTTCTGAAAAGCAGCTCGATGCTTTTGTGCTTTCGCTTATGCAAACTACTGGAGTGATTGCTCAAGTCGCGGATCCTGAAAATATGGCCACCAAAGCCAGCGGCATCGATGTGGCCAACTGGGCGCCCGCTAGTTTTTCGAATGAACTCGAAGACAGCATGGTTGATGGAACCGCCGGGCGGGAATTTTTAATGTGGTTATGGTTTTGCTCTGAAAAGCGCGGCGGGCTGGCGAATATTCCTGAGGTTGGCGAGATCGCTTATATGGTCGAAGGCCCGCTCACCTTCGTGATGGAAGGTAAAGGGGCCCACGAAATTACATTGAAGAAAGGCGAGCCGATGCTCAGCCCCGAAACCAAGACCGCCCTACTCAGCGGCAAGAAACTCAAGAAGGCCAAGATTCAATTTGTTCGCGGCGAAGAGGCGTGGGCCTTCACGTTCGATGCCGATGAGTTTGTTTTCCGAAGCCTCAAGCTGCCGCAGACCGAAACCTTCGACCGCATTGGAAAGTTTCAAGAGCGCATGGTTTTGCTCGAAACCTTCCGAAAAACCTTCTTCCATCTTTATGACGAATTTGTGAAAGAGCGGGATAACGAAAAAGCCTGGAAAGAGACGAAAGCCAATCTCTGCAAGTGGGTCGCCGACCGCCCGACCTCGGCATAAAAAAAGCGCCACCCCGAGCGGGTGGCGCAATCTTGAAGCTTATTCCTTCCGATTATTTTTTTATCAATTTCGGGATCAAGCCGATATTCCAAAGTGCCGCGACACCGATGAGGATATAGATAATCTTTGTTCCCGTATTGTTACCAACAGACCCGAAAACATTCTCGAGCATGTTTTCATTCATAATACCTTCAACACCCATATTAATAGCACCTATGATGACCATAATCGGTGCCACCGCATTCACGATACTCAGTACCTTTCCCTTATCCATTTTCATTCTCCTGTTATCTTAATAAACCATGAAACAATTAATCGAACTGAGTGGTAATTCTAACAACTCAGATAAAATCAGCAACTTCTCTTTTTTATGTAAAAATTACTGCGCGAGTTCTTTCTTGAGCAGGCGAACGAGTTTTTCAGAGGGCTTCTTTTCGGTGTCCGTCATACACGTTTGAATCCAATTGCGTTCGAGCAGGTAGTGGCTTCGATAGTTAATGTGTACGCCGTGCTCCCTGAGCGCATCGCCAATGGTTTCTGATGAATGGATTTCGGGCAGGGCGATAGTGACGACGGCGGGCATGGCGCAGGAGTCGGGCGCAAGGATCGGGGCATCAATTTCTGCAAGTTTTCGGCGAATGGATGTCGACCAATTACGAACCTCTTCAAAACGCTGTTCCCAATTATGCCTCTTTAGCGCGATGAGCAAGGTATGGATGAGACTCGACTGGATGGTATAGGGAATGCCGCCGCTGGCCTGATAAATCCCGAGGTCGAGTACACATGGAAGAAAGTCGGGCGCCGGTTGTAAATCATATTGATGAAAAACCATTGAAAGTCCGGGCGGGGCTCCCAATCCTTTTCCACTGGTACATGAAGCAAGATCAATTCCGGAAAGGTCAATTGAAACCCTCCCTATCGAACCGATGATATCCACACATAGCTTGATGTCGTACTTGGCGCAGACATATTTATACATTTCTAAATCATTAAGCACGCCGGTTGAGCTTTCGCAATGCACGCCCCAGATCCATTCAATTGCGGGATTTGCTTTAAGAGCTCGTTCGAGTTCTAAACGCTCGAAGGCTTGTCCCTCAGGAATTTCTAGCGTTTCAAAGAAAAGTTTGGCTCCATTCGCGTGCTTGATCAACCGGCGACCAAACTCGCCGCTGATGAGAATGAGCCCCGGCTTACAGAGCAGGGAAAGTTGTCCGGCGACGGCATCGTTGGCTAGGGTTCCCGAGCCCATTAAAACTTCAACTTGATCGGCGCGAGTTAGTTCACACAATACATCCCGCATGTGTTGAAATTCCTTTACAAAGGAAACGTCTCGATGGGAGCCCAGTCTGTCATAATTTGTATTCATGAAAGGACCCTCTTGTTGGTTTAAAATTTAGTTTAACCGAAGAGCCAAGAAGAGTACCCAACTCAGCAGAGGTTGTAACGTCCGGGGGCAATAATACCGTTGGGGTCGAGCACTTTTTTTAAGTCGCGAACCGTACGCCAGAAGGAATCGTCTTCGTGAACAACATGATGCATCGAGTTAATGCCAACGCGATAGGGAGGATAACCTTGCTCCATGTAACGCGCTTCCATTTCCTGAATACAGGCATGCGCCTTTTCGGTCTGCGCGGTATCGCGCCGATCGAAGGCCAGACTCACGACCCCTTCCATCGCTTTAGTCGTCATAAGATTGACTGTGATGGCCGCGTCGAAACCATATCGGGCGAAGGTTTCGCGGGTATCGCTGACGACTTCGAATACGGTTTTTCCGAAAGCGGGAATGATGGGGAGGCAAAAGAGCACTCCGCTATCGGAAAGGTCGGGGTCGGAATCGTTCAGCCGATCAAAATCGTTGGCGGCCCAGTAGACGGCTTTAAGCGACTTATCGGTGGCTTCGCCGCGCGTGAAACCATAGACCGGTTCAACGGCCAGCAGCATCATGCGTTGGGTTTTTACAAAGGGAATAAAGGACAGTTTCTTAGATACCACCTTGGCCATTTCAACCAAGGTATCGTTAAGAAATAAGGTTTTAGCAAATCCACCCACTGCCTTGCGGATTTCCTTTTTAGCCAACTTAATCTGGGCCTTGGTGCCGAGGATTCCGATGGCCGCACTCCACGGACCAAAGCCTCCCTTTTCTAGCATTTGAACGGCCTTGGCACGGGTCGCCGCGCCTTCAGGTTCTCCGTTCTCAATCAGCTGTTCATAAAGCAAGGGGGCAAGGGTAATATATGAACGCTCGCGATTCCCCACATGCGCCACCGTCAGGAATACGCCGCGAGTGCGAAGTGATATGAGTGCATCGATGAGCTGGGGCAACTTTTCTTCCGAATCAATTTTAATGATCGCGGCCATGTGCTCATCGGGCTTGGGCATGAGATCAATGCAAGCGGAAGTGACGATTCCAAAATTAGCCTGCGGAAATAAACCATCAAGCGAGGGGCCAATACCGTGGTGATACAGGTTTTTGGTTTTTGCATTTTTATAGTGGCCGAACCCCGTCTGGATGGTTTCGCCATTCCCGAGAACCACCTCCATATTGGAGATGCCATGAGCGCGAGAATCAAAATAGCCGACGCCGCGATCCATCGTATTCCCAATAAGGCTGGTGTCCGACGTGGATCCAGTAACATTGAGCATAAGCGGCAGGTTATGCTCTTGAATGTAATCGAGCAGTTGACGCTGGGTGACGCCGGGCTCGACTACGGCATAATGATATTGAGCATTCACCTCAAGAATCTGGTTCATCCCAGAAAGATCAACGATGGCCGCGCCCTCTTTTACAGGTAATCGCGAGCCCATCCCCCATTGTTTGCCACAACTAATGGGATAGAGCGGAACCTTGTGCTCATTCGCCGTGGCAACAATCTTTTGAACCTCTTCAAGGGAAGTTGGTTTGAGCACAGCAACCACCTCGCGAATGGAGGAACATACACTTTGAAGGTCCAATTCCGCTGAACCCGAAACAACAGCATCTGTACTAAGATCCTGCCGCCACGTTTTGATTGCTGCATCTATGGAAAGAGAATTCATTACTGTTATTTAAGGTTAAATTTATGAATTGGGCCGAGAATAGTATCCCATGGCTGTATGAGCTTGTGGGATTCGAATGGTAACCGTTGTTCCTTCACCAACATGGCTCTCGAGCTGGAGAGTTCCTCGGTGTTCTTCGAGTACTTTCTTGGTAATAAACAACCCAAGCCCCGCCCCCTTCTCAATCGTTGCCGTATTATCAAAAGGTTCAAAAATCCAGCGCAAAGTCTGCATATCAACCCCATGGCCATTATCCTTCAACTTAATTTCGATATCGGCATTGTCCATCGTACAAACCATGAGAATTTCCGGAGTAGCCTGTTGTTCGACCGCCATAACAGCATTATCGATCAGGTTTTGTAAGGCTCGTCTTATTTGCGAGCTCTCCCCCAGCATTTCATACTGCTCCTCGGCACCTTCCACTTGTACTGTAAATGAAATTTCCGAATGCCCCGCCGCATTGCGGAAACAATCACTCATAAGCTTTGGAACATTCAGCCGCTGCATCTTAGAAAAATCAACCCGCCCCAGCGCGCGCCATGATTCCACCAGCCCCGAGCAACGCTCAACATTCTTCTCGATTTGATCAAGATATTCATCCAGCCCCGGCGAATTGGATTCCTGCTTTTCCTTCAGCTCATAAACAAGCAAATCAAGATAGCCCCGAATAATCGTAAGAGGATTTCGTAAATCGCGCACCAATTCAGACGAAGCTGCGCCCAGTGAAGTCAAATTATTAGTCTTTCCAACCTCCCGCCCGAGCGACTGCGTCATCTTTTGCAGTTCCTGCTGAGCCACCGCCTTCCGGCAAATCAGCTTAGAGCGGTCAACATACTTCTTAATGATTTCCTGGATTTCGGTGGTATCAAATGGCTTTTGCAGATAATCATTTGCGCCAAAGCGAATCGCCTTTTGCGCGGTCTCAAGATCACCGTAGCCCGTAAGCATAATGATCGAAACATTAGGATCGATCTCGCGGATCTCCTCCAACCCTTCAATACCGCTCTTTTCCGGCATTCGGATATCCATAATCACCAGATCCGGCTTCTTTTCGCGAAGAAGCTCAACGCCAGCATCCACTCGTTC
>JAOZSZ010000003.1:0-20808 GCA_029939385.1 Pontiella sp.
TCCTTGTGGGTTCAAGTCCCTCCTCCGGCACCATTCTGGATTGAAGAAATCCCTTTCTAATCGATCGGTAGGGTTTATCTTTTTTGGAAGGGCGATATTCTCCTCGTCCTTATGCCTGATCGAGCGAAGTCGGGGATGGGTGAGGATGCCAACTTTCTGGCTAAGCTTTTCGAAACTCCGTGCTCTCCGCACCTGTGCGTTGACTCCCTAAACGAAGAGATGCTGAGGATACAAAGGCGCGTAGAGAAAACTAAATAAACCTTCCCTTGGTGAAGCGCACTCCCGCGCTGTCGTGCCTGAAAAACAGGGATTATCCTAAGTTGACATCGGCTAAACAAAGATTCTATCTTCAATGGTCAAACCATTCAAAATAAAGAGGTTTATGTTGTGTTTAAGCCCGTTAAGCAAAATAGAATTTTTCAGGATGTCGTGGAGCAGATCCAAGATGTGATTATCAGTGGGCAGTTGGCCGCTGGCGAAAAGCTACCACCGGAACGCGAGTTGAAGGAGACCTTTGCGATTAGCCGCGGCACCTTGCGTGAAGCATTGCGGGTTTTGGAGCAGAAGCGCTTGATCGACATTCAACTCGGGGCCGGTGGCGGCGCTATTGTGCGGGAGGTTACGCCGGAGGTGATTGTGGATGGCCTTTCATTGCTGATACGCAGTCAGAAGATTCCATTGGAATACCTAAAAGAGTTTCGATTGGATATTGAGGGAAATATTGCGCGGCTAGCCGCAGATCGGGCGAGTGCGGAGGATGTGGCAGGGCTACGGGATATTTTGAAACGGGCCAAGGATAGTCTGGATTTCCATGAGGGTTGGGAGGCCTATGTTGATGCGGATGCCTGTCTTCACATGACCTTGGCGCGAATCACGGGGAACACGATTTACGAGTATATTCAGACGGCGATTCATAAAAATATTAACCGTTATTATGTCGAGTTTCTAGAGCATGAAGAATCGGTGCTTTGCCATCACTATAAGGATTTATGCGATATTGTGGATGCGGTGGCCTCTGGCGATGGCGAGAAGGCCTGCGATAAGATGCGGTTGCATCTGAAGCGTTTGGGTCAATGAATGATTAAATAATAGAAGAGAAAAACGATGAAAGAAATTAAGATTGAAAAGATTACTAAAGAGGCTGCCGAGCTAGCCAAAGCGTGGCAGGAGAAGGCCAATGAATTGCTGACACCTGCCGAGAAAAAAGTGCAGAAAAAAATGGCAGGTCTATTGACCCATCCGACGGATAAGGTTTTGCTGACGATGATGTTTGACCAAAGCTTTCGTACTCAAAACCGGAAGCGTGTGGCGGATCAGGTGAATGAATTGTTGCATGAGTGCGGGATTCCAAACTTTCTTGGTCCACTTGAAAAAGGATTATTCCATCTCTTTATTCATATTGGACGGCATTTACCTTCCATTTCCGTGCCGGCCATTGTGGGGCAGATTCGCAAAGATAGTCGGCGAACGATTGTGCCCGGCGAAAAGGCGCCCTTTATGGCGCATCTTGCCAAGCGGAAAGCGGAAGGCGTACGGATGAATATCAACCATATTGGTGAGGCGGTTCTCGGCGAAGCGGAAGCCAAGCATCGGCTGAAAAGCTATTTGGCCGATCTTGAAAACCCATCGATCGAACAGATTTCGATCAAAATTTCCACGATCTATTCTCAGATCCAGCTCCTCGCCTTCGACCAGACCATCGATGCATTGGTGGAGCGCCTCACCACGGTATTCCGCGTGGCGCGGGACCACTCCTTCACGAAGGCGGATGGAACGACCAAGCCTAAGTTTGTGAATTTGGATATGGAAGAATACCGCGATCTCGATCTCACGGCCGCCGCCTTTATGAAGACGTTATCGCTAGAGGAATTCAAAACGCTCGAAGCGGGTATCGTGCTGCAGGCCTATGTCCCCGATTCATATAATAAGATGAAGGAGCTTACGGCTTGGGCGAGGGATCGCGTGGCCGCCGGTGGTGCGCCGATGAATATTCGGATCGTGAAGGGGGCCAACATGGAGATGGAACAGGTGGAATCTTCGTTGATGAACTGGCCGCTCGCGCCGTATGACAACAAGCGAGAGGTGGATGCCAACTATAAGCGCATGGTGCTCTTTGGTATGCAACCGGAGAACATGGCCGCCGTTAGCTTGGGGATTGCTTCGCACAACTTATTTGAACAGGCCTTTGCCTGCACCGTGGCCAAGCATTATGGGGTGAGTGATCGCCTGACATACGAGCTGCTTGAAGGGATGGGCGACCACGTTCGCCGCGCCATTCAGCAGACCTCCGGCAATATATTGCTCTACGCGCCGGTCGCTGAAAAGGACCAGTTCATCAATGCCATTGCCTATCTGATTCGGCGCTTGGACGAGAACACTTCGGAGGAAAACTTCCTGCGCTATGCCTGCGACCTCAAGACGGATTCCGGAAAATGGGAGTTCCTTCACCAGCAATATCTCGATGCCGTGGCATCGATCGATGAAGCACGCACCGAGCCGACCCGCACGCAGGATCGTTCGACCGAAACCTTTCCCGAACAAATGGGTACCTTCTATGAAGGAAACTTTACCAACGAACCTGATACCGACTGGAGCCGACCCGGCAACCGAGTGTGGGCCGAAGCGGTTCGTGAAAAATGGATGAATATCGCCCAAGACGGCCCGCTGCAAGTGCCGGTGGTGATTGATGGCGAAGCATTGTTCGAGGGCCTTAAAACGCGTGATGCATTCGATCCAAATCGAGAGCATGAAAAGATTCATACGTATGACTATGCCATGGCCTCGGTCGAGGACGCCGAGCGTGCCATCGTGACGGCGGTTGCCGATCCAGATGGTTGGCGCTCTAAAACCTATGCGGAGCGTAACGCGATTCTTTCGCAGGTGGCGATGGAACTTCGCTATGGACGCGGCGACCTGATGGGTGCGGCGGCGCTCGACACCGGTAAGGTGTTTGGTGAGGCCGACGTCGAAGTTTCTGAAGCCATCGACTTTGCTGAATACTATCCCTTCACAGCTCAGGCAGTTGATGATCTTAAACATATTGAGGTTAAGCCGGAGGGTGTAGGGTTGGTGATTTCTCCATGGAATTTCCCGATTGCAATTCCTTGCGGTGGGATTCTTTCCATGTTGGCGGCCGGAAATACGGTGATCTTTAAACCTGCATCGGACTCGGTGCTCGTGGCCCATGAGTTGTGCAAATGCATTTGGAAGGCCGGTGTTTCTAAGAAGGTACTGCAATTTGTACCGTGCTCGGGCGCAAGTGTCGGCCCGACGCTGACGCGCCACCCGTCTGTTGATAGCGTGATTCTGACGGGAAGCACTGAGACGGGAATGGAGATGCTTCGTGTTCGTCCCTCTATTCAACTGGCCGCCGAAACGGGGGGTAAGAATGCGACGATTGTTTCGGCGATGTCCGACCGCGATCAGGCGATTGCTAATATTGTGCAGTCCGCCTTTAGTAATTGTGGCCAGAAATGTTCAGCGACCTCGCTGGCTATTCTTGATAAGGAACTCTACCACGACGAGCTATTCCGCCAGCAACTGGTGGATGCCGCGAAGAGTCTTTCTGTTGGCTCTGCTTGGGACTTTAAGAATAAGTTGGCCACACTCATTAAGCCGCCGGCCGATGATCTGCTGCGCGGACTCACCGAGCTTGAGCCGGGGGAGGAGTGGGCGCTCAAGCCAGAGTGCGTTGATGGAAATCCTTATATTTGGAGCCCCGGCATTAAGTGGGGAGTGGAGCGTGGAAGTTATACGCATCGGACTGAATTTTTCGGCCCTGTGCTGGCTGTGATGTGCGCCGACGATCTGGACATTGCGATTGATATAGCCAACGAACCCGGTTACGGATTAACCTCTGGATTGGAAAGCCTCGACAAGCGTGAGCAAAAGGTTTGGAAGTCGCGCATTCTTGCCGGCAACCTTTACATCAATCGCGGGACTACGGGTGCCATTGTATTGCGTCAGCCGTTCGGCGGTATGCGTAAGTCGGCCATTGGTGTTGGTATCAAGGCGGGCGGACCCAACTATGTGACTCAGTTTATGAAGTTAAAGGATACGGCCCTTCCTCCAGAAAATGGGGTTTCGCAGGAGCATCGTCTGATGCGCGTTGTGCAGGATTGGCAGTCGCAAGTACAGTGGGGGGCGCTGACGGAACACGCGGAGGATCTCACCAAGGCCGCGCGCGCAACGCTGAGCTATCTCCACCACCATGAGCAAGAGTTTGGTATGGAGAAGGATTATTTTCACCTGCGCGGACAGGATAATATCGTACGCTATCTGCCGATTGGAAAGGTGCTCGTGCGGGTACATTCCGAGGATTCGCTCTTCGAGGTGCTCGCCCGTTGTACGGCTGTTCTGGTCTCGCGCTGTTCATTGGTGCTGAGTATTCCGGAGGGGCTGGACAATGCCGTGATTAAGTTTTTGGCGAGCAAGGAATGCCGCTTCTTGTTAAAGGGTTCCGAGGTGGTGGAGGAAGACGATGCTGCGGTTGCCGCACGGATTGGATCGGTGCAGGGCATTCGTTATGCCGCAGCTGATCGTGTGTCCGAAATGGTTTATCAACGTGCCGCGGAGCAGGGTTTTTATATTGCCCGCAAGCCGGTCATGATGGAAGGCCGCATCGAGCTACTCCAGTATTCCCACGAGCAGGCTATTAGTAATAACTATCATCGCTACGGAAATCTTGGCGACCGCGCAATTCTATAGGATTCCGGTTTTTAACGACGTAGCCCGTAACCCTGGAAGATCGGTGTGCGGGCCGCGCCGTCGCCGTCTTTCAGTTGTGAATTGGAGGCGGAAGCTGCGTTCATCAGCATACGCGCGACGAGCCCGTGCAATCAGAAAATCCATCTCACGATTGTTTAGATTTGAATATGGAATCTGGCAAGGAAGGGGGTGTTTTTTCATGCGTAACTATAATGTATACGTAAAGTCTCCCTTGAATTAAAGGCAGCGCTCTCATCGAAGAGGAGTGGGTTGAAATCGACTTTAGCTGAGTCTCTCTCAGCGCTGATCCCTTATTTGCAATAGATTCTATATTGTCATCTTCTATATAAATTAATTTAATTTATAATATATCCATTAACTTATAATATCTTGGTATGATATTTGCTTTTCAATCAAGTTAATGGAGGTAGTAATGAAGATTAATAACTTTTTAGGAACGAAACAATTAAGCGAATTAAGTAGAGATGAATGGGATGCCCTGTGCGATGGATGCGCCAGATGCTGTACCCGCAGGACAGGGGATGACGAAACGATTGAGGCCAGCGCCTTAGGATCTATGTGTAGTCTGCTTGATACGGAGTCCTGTGAGTGCTCTAGTTACATAAGACGTAAGGAGTTTGTGCCTTACTGCATCATCCTCTCGCCTGACCGGCTTGAACTTCTTGAGCAGATGCCAAAAACATGTGCTTATCGTTTAATATATGAAGGGAAACCTTTGCCTGATTGGCACCCGCTCGTTAGCAACGATCCAAATACAGCTCTCCCTTACAAGGTCTTTGTTAATGGAAGATATAACCCGCCGACTCCCGAGGCTAAGCCGATCTTATCCAAATTAGAATCTCCTCAACCCCATCAGGGAGAGGTTCAGTCGATCTTATCCAAATTAGAACTGCCTCAACCCCGTCAGGTAGAGGTTAAACCTGCGATTGAAGAGGATGACGATCTAGATCATCAAGTGACCGAAAATATACAGAAAATCCTGAGCAACATATTGGATGCTACGGAAAAAAAAGGCACGCCGGATAGTTATCACAGGAGAACAAACTATAAAATACGAACGGATCTCAACACGATCGTAGGGGCTACCCAAATGCTCTCGGATACATTGCTAGAGCCTAATCAACGCAATTACATCACGACCATTTTGGATTCTACAACAGAACTACTGGAAACGATTGGCTATATGCTGGACATCTCAAATCTTGAATTTGGCCAATTATCTACTTCCGACGGACCCGTTAGTCTGCATTTTTTGTGTAACAGTCTAAATCAGATTCTCAGGCCACGCGCTACGAGAAAAAAGATTAATTTTAAATGTGTTTGTGCGGCCGATGTTCCGCTTTCGGTCGTGTGTGATAAACGACTCCTTATGCGAATATTGGAAAATCTTTTACGAATCATCATCGAATCTACCCATGATGGATCGGTTAGTTTAAATATTAGCTGTCAAAAAAGAAATTCGCAGCGGACGGTGATCTTATTTCAAATTATCAATGTTAGTGATGGCCATGATAACAAGCAGGCTAATCCTTGGTTAGGGTTTGAGGAATGTGATGCTGACACCTTCCAACAGCTTCGTCATGCTGTCGGCACAGATCTGGCCGTTTGCAGAAAGATGCTTGAAATCATGCGAGCAGATATTACCCACCGCGCAAGCGACAAGGGAAGTGTATTAAATCTTTCCCTCTCCCTTCAACAGGCTAATTCCCCTGAGCGGGCTCTTCTTGGCCATGCTAATCCCGTTATCAGGCCAGAAACTCAGATCTTACTAGCCGAGGACAACAGGACCAATAAACTAGTCGTTACCTCAATCCTTAAGACGGCAGGATGCAACGTGATTACGGTTGAAAACGGTAGAGATGCTATTCTAGAAGTTAGTAAAAATCACTACGATTTGGTTCTGATGGATTGTCAAATGCCCGGTATGGATGGGTTTGAAGCTACGCGCCAAATTCGCGCCATGAAAGCCTCCGCGTTCCGTACGTTACCCATTATTGCGATTACGGCCCATGCTATGGAATCTGATCGGGATAAATGTCTTGCGATAGGCATGAACGACTATTTGTCAAAACCCATCGATCGAAAGAAGCTTTTAAGCATGGTCGAAAAATACACGCCTTCAACGTGATGAAACGTAGGTGCGAGCCTTATTCTTAAAGGATTATTACAAAGCATATAAAAGTTGCTTTCGCAGCTACCAGACAGAGGAAGAACATGAATCTACTAAAGAGAATCAAGTCCGACATTCGGAACAATAGGAAGGAACGAATATTTGGTATCCGAATGCGAACCATCCTTTTTTCTTGGCTGGTGAGCATTACATCCCTTGGAATCTTTTTCGTCCATGTTCTTTCTTCTCATAATCAGATTATTCGTGAATCGCTCCAGACTACGCTAAATCAAACCATGGAGAATGTCGTCTATATCGGAATCATCTGTATTTTTTTGTCTCTGCTGGCCTCCATTCTTTATGCCGGTCGCTTAGTTCGGCCTATTCTTTGCCTTCAACAGGCGATTGATCGAGTGGCCGATGGGGATTTTTCTACGGTTGAAAACATTCAAACAGGAAATGAAATAGAGGGCCTCTATGAGGCCTTTAATTCTATGTCTGAGGTGATTCGTGAAACGCAGGAAAACCTTATATTTGAAAAGAAGAAAGCAGATGCGGCGACCCAGGAAAAATCAAAATTCTTAGCCACTATGAGTCATGAGATACGGACTCCACTTAATGGTGTAGTGGGTATGCTGAGACTTCTGAAAGGAACCCCACTAACGACCAAACAACAACATTTTGTCCAGCGGGGGGAACTCGCCGCGGAAACATTGCTTACCACGATCAATAATATTCTCGATTTTTCGAAGATTGAAGCGGGTAAACTTGAAATCAACATACACCCCTTCAATCTCCGAGAGATGGTTGATAATGTGGTACAGATGTTTGCGCACCAAACGAGTGAAAAGAATATTGGATTATCTTTCATTATCGACCCTGACGTTCCATTGGCCATCATGGGAGATTCTACACGCATCACACAAATACTGGCTAATCTGTTAAGTAATGCCGTGAAATTTACAGACTCGGGTGATGTCTCTATTCGTGTTGAATTAGAGGGAAAAACGGATCTTAAGGAAGGTACCGTTCACTTTAAGGTCGAGGATTCAGGAATTGGAATCCGTTCAAATGAATTATCTCGCATCTTTGAGCCTTTCCAGCAGGAGGATGGTTCCACCACCCGCCGATTTGGTGGCACGGGTCTTGGGCTTGGTATATGCAAACAACTAGTCTCTCTCATGGACGGAGAAATAGGGGTGAAAAGTTGTGTTGGCGAAGGGTCGGTCTTTGAGTTCACACTTCCCTTTTCCATAGCGAATGTAGCCCCAAAGCGGACGACTAATCTACATGGGAAACGCGTTCTAATTGTAGAGAACAACGCTATACAGCGCGAAGCCCTTTGCCAGCAACTTGAAGTGTGGGGAGGGGTGGCCGTCGAAGCGGAGTGCGGAGTGGATGCGCTCGCTCTCATGCATGAATCTTCAGCAGCGGGCACTCCGGTCAATCTTGTCATTATCGCTTGGGAATTGCCGGATACTAGCGGTGAAGAGCTTGGGAATAAAATCCGACTTAGCTCCTGCTTTCAGAATGTGGGGCTGTTTCTAATGGGGCCAATTTCCGAAATAAACACGCGGCTTCAAGAGTCTAAGTTTTCTGCATTCCTATCCAAACCAGTGCGCCAATCCGAACTTTATGATGCCTTAGTCGATTATATGAACCTTGATCCCGAAAGTGCGGACACCTCGGCGGTCGGAGCCCACTTATCGGTTAAAGGGGGTTTGAAAAAGAGGGTTTTGGTTGTGGAAGACAATGAGATTAATCAGGAAGTTGCCTTTGAAATATTGCAGTCATCTGGACATACGTGCGTGCTTGTTAGCAATGGAAGCGAGGCGGTAGAGGAAACGCTTCTAAATGAATATGACCTTGTTTTTATGGATTGCATGATGCCCGAAATGGATGGCTATGAAGCAACCCAGTATATTCGCAAACGTGAACAGGGAACTCAAAAACGCGTGCCGATTATTGCCCTGACGGCCAGTGCAATGGATGGAGATCGCGCGCGCTGCCTAGAGGCAGGAATGGATGACTATATCTGTAAGCCCGTTGTCCCCGAGGAAATGTTTAAAATGGTTAAAAAATGGAGTAACGACAAGAGTGTCGCCTGTACGGATCAGGATCGTTTGTTAACCATTTCTTCACGCATATTTGATTATGCGGCTTTGCGAAGGCGTTGCATGGGCAATAATGCTCTTGTCGAAAAATTAATCCTTAAGTTTTTTGATCAACTTAATAATGATATGGAAAGCCTTTCTTTAGCTCTCTCACAATCGGATATCGAAAAAATAGTTTTAATTGCTCATCGGATGAAGGGTTCCTCTGTAAATCTGTCCATGAAAGGGGTTTATAAATCTGCTGAAAGGCTCGAATCGCTTTCTCGAAAAGGGAGCTATGACATGCTGGCTGATAGCTTTGCTGAATTACGCACCCAAGTGGCCACCCTTAAAATGTGTATTTCGATATATAGCGGAGAGCAGGAAAGGCCTTTAGAGAGGAACGCGTGATGAGTACAGATAAAAATAGCGGTCCGTGCATTCTTGTTGTCGATGATGACATTACTGTACGTATGATAGCTCAGGAATGCCTCGCCGTATCTGGATTTACGGTTGTAACAATGGAGAGCGCCAAGGATGCACTGGATCAGTGGGATGTGATACAGCCAGATGCCGTGATCCTTGATGTATTAATGCCGGAGATGGATGGTTTTGAAGCCTGTCGCGCCATCAGAATTCTTTCGAATCGAAAGAATCTACCCATTTTAATGATGACCTCTCTGGCTGATCCGAAAACAATTAAAACGGCTTACGAGGCTGGCGCAACGGAATTCTCGGTTAAACCACTCAACTGGAGTGTTGAGGCCTATCGTCTAGAAAATTTACTACGAATGGCTAATAATACGGAGAGATACTATCGCGCCCAAGAGAAATGGAGCCGCACGTTTGATGCGATGACAGACCTTGTTCTTGTTTTGAATGCCGATCTGCAGATCGTCCAGGCGAATACGGCAGCGAGAGAAGCGGTGGCTTGTAATTCCAAAGATTTGATTGGACAGACTTATTGCGAAGCCTTCTGCCGATCGAAAGATCAACAAGCGAATTGTCAGGTGCGCGCGGCTTTGACTTCTGGAAAAAAAATAGTTCTCGAACGTAATGATGCGTGTCAGGAAGGAACGTTTCTTGTTTCGATTTTACCTATATTTGATGAGATGGGAAATGTGATCCAGATAATCTACACGGCAAAAGATGTCACGAAAGAGAGACACCTCGAAACCCAAATTCGTCTCGCCCAGAAGATGGAGGCTATGGGGACTTTTTCCGGTGGCCTTGCTCATGATTTTAACAATTTACTTCAGGCGATCCTAGGGTTTACGGAGCTCGTTACAAATAACATAGATCCAGATGACCGGAATCAGAAGTTTTTAGAAGAAATCAAGACAACGGTCTTCCGAGGAAGCCATATATCGCGCCAATTATTGACCATGAGTCAAAAGATAGAGAGTAGAAAGGAAGTCGTTCATCTCAATCCGATAATAGATAATATGTCGCATTTGCTTAGTAGAACGATATCAAAATTGGTTGAGCAAAAGGTGAATCTTGCGGAAGATCTATGGGCCGTTAACGTTGATACAGGGCAAATAGAACAGGTTCTGATGAATTTGGCCGTTAATGCGAAGCATGCTATGCCCCATGGCGGAACGTTAACGATTGAATCTAAAAATATTCAATTAAGTCCGTACTACTGCGAAATCCATCCCGATGTAACGCCCGGAAAATATGTCATGCTTTCTCTTTCCGATACGGGGTGTGGAATGGATAAAGAAACTCAGTCTCGGATTTTTGAGCCCTTCTTTACCACGCGTGATCCCGACAAGGGGACGGGGCTCGGCCTTGCAATGGTCTACGGAATTATAAAAAACCATGAGGGGCAAGTGGAGTGTTATAGTGAGATCGATCAGGGAACTATATTTAAGATCTATATTCCTGCCGTGGATAATCTAGATGAGTCCGTTTCGCTGACCTCTCCAGAGGAGGAGCCGATTGTTGGCGGTACGGAGAATATATTAGTGGTCGATGATGATCCATCGATTCGTTATATCGCAAAAAAACTTCTGATGGATGCGGGCTATCGTGTATCGCTCGCCGTTGATGGAAGTCATGCTTTAAAAATACACCATCAGAGCGAGGATGTATTTAATCTCATCATTTTGGATATTAATATGCCCGTGATGGGGGGCGTGGAATGCATGGATCGGCTTCGCGAGCAAGATGCGAATTTACCGATCCTACTTGCCAGTGGCTTTCCTTGCAGTAAAGCGTGTAGTGATCGCCTTGGAAGCCGACTCCATTATATGGATAAGCCTTTTCATGAGAAGCAACTTTTACAGGCCGTTCGATCGTTGCTCGACTTCCCTGCGAAGAAATCATAACTCCAATCTCGGCCGCTTTGTGGACCTATAGCAGGAATTCAAGTAGCGCTATTTTTGCGTGATTTGAAACATACAAATGCTTCCGGCGATGGCGGCATTGAGGGATTCGCACTCTTCTGTGAGGGGGATCGTAATTTTTTGGGTGGCGCATTGCATGAGTTCGGGGGAAACCCCGTGTGCCTCGGAGCCCACCACTAATACTGTTTTTTTTGAAAAAGAGGTTTGGTAAAGATTCTTTCCGCCGAGGCCCGTGGTGACACAAAGGTCGTAACCTTCCTTGAGTAGCTGATCGACATTGTCCTGCGAAATATTCCAAATATTAGAAAAGGCAAAGGTTCCCATGGTGGAGCGAATTACTTTGGGGTTAAAGGGTTCAACACCGTCGCCGTAAAGTAATATGCCGTTGAATCCAGCTCCGACGGCAGAGCGAATGAGTGTTCCAAGATTCCCGGGATCGCGGATGGAATCGAGCAAGAGATAGTGGCCTTCATCTCTTTGGATTTTGAAGGGAATGGGGGTGTAGCGGACGATGCCAAGAATGCCTTGAGCCTGTTGTACATCGGAGATTTTTGCGAAAATAAAGTCGGGAAGAATGACGGTGTCGATGGTGCTAGGAAGGCGAGGGGTATCTTTGTAATCCTTGGAAACAACGAGGGTCTCGATGGTGTATTGGTTGCTCTGATGGGTGAGCATCCGCTCGATTCCGCGCTGACCTTCTACAATGAATCGCCCGCTTTCCTGACGTGCTTTTTTCGAAGCGGCCAGAGCGCGGAGTTCCTTGACGAAGGAGTTGGTGCTAGATGTAATTTCACGAATCATTTTTAAGTCCAAGGCTTGGAAATTACCGGACGGATGATTAGCATGGCGAGAATTTTGCGAAGGAAACCATGATTGATGAAATCCTATTAAAGAAACTTCCTCGGCACGTGTCCATAATTTCTAAGGCTAAATTGAGTGATTATACGACCTTTCAACTGGGAGGATATTGCCCCTTTTTGATCGATTGTCCAGATGAAGAATCCTTGGTGCAGACGATTACGCTGCTTGGGGCGCAGTCGGTCGAGTTTTTAGTGATTGGACAGGGGTCGAACCTCCTTGTGGCCGACGCTGGCCTCCAGCAGGTGGTGGTGCGTTATTGTGCTGAGAATGCGGCGGATGTGACTTTCGAGGGTAATTTGGTGCGTGTTTCTGGCCATACGCTGGTGGATGATTTGGCGCGGTTAACGATTGAAAAAGGCCTGGGCGATCTTTCGTATTGTAGTGGCATTCCTGGAACGGTGGGGGGGGCAATTGCTGGAAATGCGGGCGCCTTTGGCCAGCAGATGGGTGACGCGATTGAATCGGTTCAGCTTTTAGATGTGGATGGGCGGCGGCATGAGGTGTCGGGTGCTGAATTAGGGTTTGAATATCGATCCTCAATTTTGAAACAAACGGGTGGGGTAATCTTAAGTGCTTTGCTTCGGCTTCAGCCGAAAGAGATTCGATCCATGAAGATGGAGCGAGAACGGATTTTAGAACTTCGGCGAACCAAGCATCCGGATTGGCGGACGATGCCGTGTGCGGGGAGTGTGTTTCGAAATATTGAGCCGACTTCGGCGGCCGATCGGCGACAGGCGGCGGGTTGGTTTCTCGAAGAGGCGGGGGTGAAGGATTTTCGGGTTGGCGGCGCGTATCTTTTTGAAAAGCACGCCAACATGATTGTGGCCGACTCGGGGGCTACGGCGCAGGATGTGTTTGAGCTTACGGAAAAAATGATTGAGGCGGTGCGGGATCGGTTTGGGTTTGAATTATATCGAGAGATTACGCTATGGGGCAAGTTTTGATGGATGAGGTTGAATCACTCTTGCATTGCACGAAGGGATCGCAGCACTAATTTTTAAACGATGACGAAAGAATTCAAAGAGTTGGCAAAATCAGCGGAAGCCGAACCTTCAACGCGTAAAAGCGAGGGGGTGCGTCCTTTAACAACGGATGAGCGCATCGCCTTTGTGATTCTCTCTTTTTATATGGTTATCTTCTGCATTTGCACCTTTATGTATTGGGATTTCCTCGTCCTAAGAATTTTGGGCGTAACCTCGGCGGCGGGAGGGCTATTTCTTTTTGTGGCCGCTTTTTTCAATACGGAAGCCCCCGAAAAAAGCCATTCCATCCATCCCGTTCGTTCCTATCTTTTCAGTCTATTCATCATCCTGACGGCGCTCTTTTTTATTCGTTTTGTGGGGGGCATCATTAGTAATTTTATTATGGCGACGCTGGTTCTTTACGGTGGATTGCTGGTTGTGCTGATTCTATTCCGGAAAGCGGTGGTGCACGTGGTTACTGTTTTGCTGGCGGTCGTATTTCTTTTCGTGACGATGAATAATCGTTGTGATGTGTTGGCCGGACGCATGACGTTTCAGGATGCCGTGCGGCAATGTGGGCAAGCCATATTTAGAGTGGCCCCCATTCAAGATATTGCCAATCTACTCATTGCCGGAAACTATATGGGATATCTCTCTCGCATTGATTATCGCAACGAACAAATTAATATTTTGAGTATCCGCACCGTTGCGGATAGCGGCGACGATGAGCTTCGTAAAACGGCGGCGATCTTCAAGTTTGTGAGTCATGAAATTTATTATATATCCGATCCCGCCGATGGAATTGAATATGCTAAAGATCCGATCATAACGCTTCTTGCTGGCGGGGGAGATTGCGATGATCAGGCGCTCTTATTGTGTTCGATGCTCGAAACCGTTGGGGTGAAAACCTACATGGCCTTTACCGATGGGCATGTTTTTGTTCTCGTTCGTTTCAATACGAAATATTCAGAACTTCCGTTCGCTCCTTATCTCTTTATTGATGAACAGCCTTGTTATGCGCTTGATCCGGTTGACCCCGATGCCGTGATTGGAAGGTGTATTGCGGCCCCTTCGAAGGTTAAACGTATATTTGATGTTCGGCGTAAGACCCTCATGCATTTTTCGCTGGAAGAATCTATTTGAACAGCGGGCGATGCTTTTCAATTTCTGAAAACCATGCTAGAAATTCTCAACTGATTGGAAGGAACTTATTATGCCTATTCGTGAATATATCGCCGTTGATCCAACGGCTTCTTGTAAATTTTGTAAAGAGCGTTTTGAGCAGGTTGAACCGATGGATAGCCCACCCATCAGCCTTTGCCCTGAGTGCGGTAATAAGGTGCAACGCCAAATTTCTGCTCCACAAGTGGGCGGTTCCCAGTCGGGCTTCGATTCCCGCGCCAAGAGCGCGGGTTTTTCTAAGCTTGAAAAACTGGGTGCCGGCGAATATGAAAAAAAATATTAAGCATGGCTGTTCCCAAGACCCATTCAACTAAACTCGATGGACAGATCGAGCGAATCGTTTTCCGTAATGAAGAAAATGGTTTTTGTGTTTTGCGCGTTAAGGTGCGGGGGCACAAAGAGTTAGTTACTGTGACGGCAACTGTTCCGACCGTGAATTCTGGCGAGTGGATGACCGCCGATGGAGAATGGCTTACCGATCCTCGCCATGGTCAGCAATTTAAGGCCACACAAGTACGAATGTCGCAACCCGATACGCTTGAGGGGATTGAAAAATATCTTGGTTCGGGAATGATTAAGGGGATTGGTAAAGAGTATGCCGCGCGGTTGGTTAAAACCTTTGGGCGCGATGTATTTGATATTATCGAGAACTCATCCGGCAAGCTCTTGAAGGTGGAGGGGATTGGTAAATTACGAAAAGAGCGAATTAAGCAGGCTTGGGATGAACAAAAGAGTGTTCGGCAAATTATGGCCTTCTTGTTTAGTCATGGGGTTAGTACCACGCGTGCTTTTCGTATTTATAAGGTTTATGGCGACAAGGCCATTGAGCTAGTTCAGCGCGATCCCTACTGCCTTGCCCGTGATATTCGGGGCATTGGTTTTCTTATTGCCGATCAAATTGCCATGTGTCTTGGCATTGCTAAGGATTCTGATTTACGAGCCCGTTCCGGGCTTGAATTTATTTTGGGCGAGCTGACGTCGAAGGGGCATTGCGCCTATATTCGTAATGATCTTCTTTCGCACACGGCGGAGTTATTAGAAATTGATCTGACGATCATTGAACAGGCTCTCGATTATTTGTTGGAGCAAGATCGGCTCATTCAACGGGCTAACCTTCAAGGCGGTGAATTGATCTACCTGCCCAAACTCTACTTCGCTGAAATCGCGCTCGCAAAACGGCTCCAACTCTTGGGATGCGGGAAGCATCCTTGTCCATCTATTGATGTGGAGAAGGCGCTCACATGGGTGCAGAAAAAAACGGGGATCGAACTCGCTAGCGCTCAGCGTTCCGCTTTGAAAACGGCGGTGAAATCGAAAGTAATGATTATTACGGGCGGGCCGGGAGTGGGAAAAACCACCCTCGTTAATTCGGTACTTATGGTGCTGAAAGCCAAGAAACTGCGCGTTGCATTGTGTGCCCCCACGGGACGTGCGGCCAAACGTATGGCTGAAACCACGGGAATGGAAGCGAAGACGATTCACCGCTTGTTACAATATAATCCCGGCACCGGCGGGTTTGTTCATAAGGCCGATAATCCATTGGAGTGCGATGTCGTGATTGTGGATGAATCCAGCATGATCGATATTGTGTTGGCGGCTCAACTGGCCGATGCCGTACCCTTGCACGCTGCATTTATTATGGTGGGGGATGCGGATCAATTGCCCTCTGTGGGGCCCGGCCGGGTATTGCAGGATATTATCCATTCAAAGAAAATCCCCGTGGCCCATTTGGATGAGGTATTTCGGCAAGCGGCTACCAGTCGAATTATCACCAATGCCCATCGGATCAACCACGGACAAATGCCAGAGTTTCCCGATAGCGGGGAACGGAGCGATTGTTATTTCGTTGAATCCGATGATCCTGAAAAGGCCGTTAAATTGCTGGGGAAACTGATGAAGCAATCGATCCCTCAAAAATTTCATTTTAATCCACTCGAAGAGATTCAGATTCTGACCCCCATGCAGAAAGGGGAACTTGGTGCGCGCAACCTCAATCAGACGCTTCAGCAATTACTCAATCCTCAGGGCGATGAAGTGGAGCGTTTTGGTTATGTTTATCGAACGGGCGACAAGGTAATGCAAACCGAGAATGATTACGATAAGGAGGTCTACAATGGCGATATTGGGCGTATTGCAAAAATTGATTCTGAACTATCGGAAATGACCGTCGATTTTGATGCGCGTAAAGTGGTGTATGATTTCCGAGAACTCGATGAGTTGGTGCTGTCGTATGCCATTACGATTCATAAAAGCCAAGGAAGTGAATATCCATGCGTCATCATTCCCTTGCACACTCAACACTATGTGCTCCTTCAGCGTAGCCTGATCTACACGGCCATCACTCGTGCCAAGAAACTAGTGATTGTTTTGGGCACAAAAAAAGCACTCAGTCTGGCAGTTTCCCGTTCTGAATCGAGGGAGCGAGTCACCACACTATCCGAGCGTCTGAAGGAATATATTTAGTTCATTTGAGGCGGTGAAGTTTCGCCCTAAAAATTAACCGTTCCTCCCTTCTTAAAGCCGGGGTTTTGGCTTGAGTCAATAGGGCAAATCACTAAGGTGACGCCTCGCTTTATAAGAACAGGATTAGGTCTATGAAAGAAATCAAAATTGGAATTCTCGGCTTCGGCACCGTGGGTGTTGGCGTGGTGGAAGGAATACAAAAAAATGGTGCTCTAATGGCGGAACGTACGGGGATCTACCCTGTGGTGGCCAAAATTGCTGATCTTGATATTACTACGGATCGGGGTATTACCGTTCCGGACGGGGTGCTCACTACCGATGCGATGTCTGTTATTGCGGATGATCAAATTGATTTAATTGCTGAACTCATTGGTGGAACCACGGTTGCGCGTACGTTTATGCTTGAAGCGCTGAAGCAGGGAAAACCCGTGGTTACGGCCAATAAAGCGTTACTCGCTGAACATGGCGCAGAGCTGTATAAGGTAGCGCAGGAAAATAAGACCGGCATCTACTACGAAGCCGCAGTGGGTGGGGGTATTCCAATCCTGCTCGCACAACGCACGGGTTTGGTGGGGAACCAAATTGAGAGCATCTACGGCATTTTGAATGGAACGTGTAATTATATTCTCACCCGCATGGAACTCGAAGGCCTGCCGTTCGATGAAATCCTTGCCGACGCCCAAAAGCTTGGTTATGCAGAAACCCCTCCGGACTTGGATATCGATGGAATCGATACGGCGCACAAAACCACGATTCTTGCTTCGATGGCCTATGGCACTCCCGTGCCGATATCCGTAGTTGCCACAAAAGGAATTCGAGCTCTTTCAGGCCAAGAAATTTCCAATGCCGATGCGCTGGGTTACCGAATCAAACTGCTGGCCATCATTAAAAATAAGGGCGGTAAAGTGGAGCTTTCAGTTGAACCAACGCTGGTGCCAAAAACGCATATGACGGCCTCGGTTAATGACTCTTTTAATGCTGTTTTTGTGAAAGGCGATCTGGTGGGAGATACGATGTATTATGGCCGTGGCGCGGGAAGTCTTCCAACGGGAAGTGCCGTAATTGCTGATCTTATGGAGGCCGCCGCCGATCAATCGAATAAGGTGGGTGCGCCCGTGGGCATTCATATGATGTTGCAAAAAGAGGCCGTAGAATACTGTGCGGCCGGAGCGATCGAAAAGTGTTGTTACATTCGTATTGTGGAGGGCGATCTAAAAGAAGCGGCCACGATCCTTAAAAAGCATGGAATTGACACGCGCTTAATCGAAGAATCTACCTCGATCATTCTGACTCAAAAAGCCAAAGAGTCCGCCTTTGTGGCGGCGATGAAAGAGCTGAATGGTGCCATTCGTCTGCGCCTCGAAAACTTTGAATAAAATGATTTAATCATGAAGCAGACAACATCGATCCGGGGTTGGGTTTTGAGTTTAAACAAGGGAATGACATGAAAGTTGTGAAATTTGGTGGATCATCGGTTGCAAATGCGGAGCAGATTTCAAAAATCATTGAGATTGTGACCGCCGATGAAGATCGCCGTATTGTGGTGGTATCGGCGCCGGGCAAGCGAAATAGCGATGACTCCAAGGTAACCAATCTCTTAATTGCACTGGCCAATACCGTACTCGAAGGGGCGGACTATGAAGGGGCTTTACAACGTGTGATTTCGCGTTATGCCGAAATTCAGGTGGATTTAAACCTTTCAGAATCCGTGATGGTTACCATCGAATCTGATCTGCGAGGACGAATTAAAAATCGTACCGCTCATGCGCTCCAATTTGTGGATTCCATCAAAGCCTCGGGCGAAGATAATAATGCAAAGATGATTGCGGAGGCCTTCATTCAAAAAGGATTCCCTGCTAAGTACGTCAATCCGGGCGATGCGGGCATGCTTCTTAGTGATGAATTTGGTAATGCCGAGGTTCTTCCTGAATCGTTTGGGAAACTTGCAAAACTCAAAGATGAATCAGAAATTATTATTTTCCCAGGCTTCTTTGGTAGCACGACAGCGGGCGAAGTTGCCACATTTCCTCGGGGGGGATCCGATATTACCGGAGCTATTCTTGCGGCGGCGGTGAAGGCGGATGTTTACGAAAACTTTACCGATGTTGATTCGGTTTATGCGATGGATCCCCGCTTAGTTCCGTATGCGCCTGCGCTTGAATTTATGACGTATCGTGAAATGCGCGAATTGGCTTATGCGGGGTTTGGAGTTTTTCATGATGAAGCCATTTTCCCTGCCGTTCAGGCCGGAATTCCAATTTGTATTAAAAATACAAATCGTCCCGAAGCTCCCGGAACACTCGTTACGTCGACGCGTGATACTGGAGAGAGAGTCGTGGCAGGAATTGCAAGCTCCGATGGCTTTTGCTCGATCTCTATCGATAAATATATGATGAACCGAGAGGTCGGTTTTGGTCGGCGCTTACTCCAAATATTTGAAGAGGAAACTATTTCATACGAGCACACCCCGTCGGGGATTGATAGTATCTCTATTATTTTAAAATCATCCGAACTCTCGGCTCAAAAAGAGCAGCAGGTTTTGAAGCGGATTAAAGCGGAGCTCGATCCTGATTCGGTGGTGGTCGAGCATGGTCTTGCTTTGCTCATGCTTGTGGGAGAAGGCATGCATTATGCGCTCGGAAATGCGGCCCAAGCTACGGCTGCGTTGGGGGATGCTGGGGTTAATATTGAAATGATTAATATGGGAGCGTCCGAAACAAGCATCATGTTTGCCGTCAAAGAATTAGATCGTGTGAAAGCGATTCTTGCGCTTGGCAAATCCTACTTTTCATAATCCCTCATTGAATTAATTCTTATATTTGACCTCTTTTATTAACACCAAAAAAACGCCGTTCGGGCTTGGTTCGATCAAAATGGCTGGGGTATATTTCTTTCTCATTTAAAGGCAGGTGAATCATCATGAATACGGATAATAAGATTTTTATATACGACACGACGTTGCGCGATGGGGCTCAGGCGGAGGGGGTTGTTTTTTCGCCGCTGGCAAAGATTCGCGTGGCGAAGATGTTAGATGCCTTTGGGGTGGATTATATCGAGGGCGGTTATGCGGCTTCGAACCCCAAGGATATGGCCTTCTTTAAGGATATTAAAAAGGAAAATCTTCAACATGCAAAGGTGGCCGCATTTGGAAGTACGCGCCGCGCGAAAGTAAAGGTCGAAGAGGATAAGGGGACCTTAGCCCTGCTGGAGGCCGATACGGAAGTCTGCACTATTTTTGGAAAGAGCTGGCTCCTGCATGTGACGGAGGTGCTACACACCACGCCTGAGGAAAATCTGGCGATGATCGAGGATACCTGCCGTTTTCTAAAGGAACACGGTAAAGAGGTGATCTACGATGCAGAACATTTCTTTGATGGCTATAATGATAGTCCTGAATATGCCTTCCAAACGCTCCGCGCGGCCGTGAAAGGTGGGGCGGATATCTTAGTGCTTTGCGATACCAATGGGGGCCGCCTTCCGCATGAAGTTTTTGAGATCACGACTTTAGTTCATTCAACCTTTAATATTGCCGTGGGGATTCATGCTCATAACGATTCGGAATTAGCCGTGGCCAATACCATGGAATCTGTTCGCGCCGGAGCGGTGCAGGTGCAGGGAACCATTAATGGGTTTGGTGAGCGCTGCGGAAACTGCAATCTGATTTCGGTGATGGCCAATCTGATTTTAAAAACGGATCGGGCGTGTTTGTTGGATGAGGCGAAACTCATCGGGCTGAAACAACTTTCAAAATCCGTGAATGAACAGGCTAATCTGCGTGATAACCCGCGGGCGGCCTTCGTGGGCGATAGCGCGTTTGCTCATAAGGCGGGAATGCATGTGGATGGGGTTCGCAAGGTTTCGCAGAGTTTTGAACATGTGCCGCCGGGGTCAGTTGGGAACGAACGTCGTATCCTGATTTCAGAGCTTTCGGGCGCGAGTAATGTGATGGAAAAACTACTCGAAATGGGACTCGATAACATTGATCGAAAATCACCCGAAGTTCGTGAGATTCTCCTCGCGTTAGAAAAGATGGAGAAGAGTGGCTATGTTTATGAAAC
>JAOZSZ010000003.1:20908-22518 GCA_029939385.1 Pontiella sp.
CTCGATCCTGAGGAAGCCACCGCGGCCAAGACGCGCGTTGTGGTGGAATCGTCCGATGGAGAAACCACCTGGACGACGGTTGGGGTGTCGGAAAATATTATTGAAGCCTCGTGGGAGGCACTCGTTGATGGTGTGGAATACAAGCTCTTCTTGGATGAGGAAGAATCCGGAGAGTAGTTCTCGTAGGGGTTTGATGAGCGAGTGAACGAGTGGTTTGGAGAATTTATGGATAAGTTAGCGAAAAAATACGAAGCCAAGGATGTAGAAGAAAAGTGGTATGCGCAATGGATGGCGGATGGCCGCTTTCATGGCGATAGCTCCGATGGGGGCGATCCATTTTGTATTGTAATTCCACCTCCGAATGTGACGGGTATTTTGCATATGGGCCATGCGCTCAATAATAATATTCAAGATGTGCTTACCCGCGTTGCTCGTATGAAGGGTAAAAATACCGTTTGGATTCCAGGAACCGATCACGCGGGTATCGCCACCCAAAATGTGGTGGAGCGCAAGCTCAAGAAAGAAGGGAAAACCCGCGATGATCTGGGTCGTGAAAAATTTGTTGAACAGGTTTGGGGCTGGAAGGAACAGTATGGCAGTACCATCTCAAATCAGATGAAAAAGCTGGGAGCCTCTTGCGATTGGGAACGTGAACGTTTCACGATGGATGAAGGCTTGAATAAAGCGGTTTTAGAAATGTTCTGTCGCCTTTATGACAAGGGACTAATTTATCGCGGAAACCGCATCATCAACTGGTGTCCTCGTTGTGAAACTGCGCTTTCGGATGAGGAGAGCGAACACATTGATGTGGAGGGTGCGCTCTATCATCTGCGGTATGCCGTGAAGGGTAAAAAACAAAAGATTGTGGTGGCAACGACTCGTCCAGAAACTATGTTGGGCGATACCGCGGTGGCCGTTAATCCGCGCGATGAACGCTACAAGGATTTGATCGGTGAAAAAATCATTCTTCCGATCACGAATCGTGAGATTCCGATTATTGCGGATGACTATGTTGATCCAAAATTTGGGACAGGGTTAGTGAAAATTACTCCAGCACACGACCCGAACGATTTTGAAATGGGGCAACGGCATCATCTTCCACAGATCAATGTAATGACCGAGAATGGCTTGATGAACGAGAATGCCGGCTCCTATGAAGGGATGGATCGTTTTGAGTGTCGTAAGCAGCTGATAGAAGATTTGAAGGTGGGCGGCCTTGTTGAAAAAGTAGAGGTGCACTCCCATGCGGTGGGGCATTGCTATCGTTGTGAAACCGTGATTGAACCGCGCCTGTCGCCGCAGTGGTTTGTGAAGATGAAGCCCTTGGCGCGTCCGGCTATTGAGGCGGTAAATGAGGGGCGTATTAAGTTTGTTCCGGAGCATTGGAATAAGACCTATATGAGCTGGATGGAAAACATTCGCGACTGGTGTATTTCTCGCCAAATTTGGTGGGGGCATCGTATTCCAATTTTCTATTGCAACGACTGCAATCATGAGTGGGCCGCAAGGACTGAACCTGAAAAATGTCCGGTTTGTTCAACGGGAAATTTTCGGCAGGATGAGGATGTGCTTGATACGTGGTTTTCTTCGTGGCTTTGGCCCTTTAGTGT
>JAOZSZ010000075.1 GCA_029939385.1 Pontiella sp.
AATTGGAGATTGGTACATTGAAAAAATTCCTATTAGCCCTTTTTGTGTTTTCTTCTGTTTTTCGCGGCTATTCCGAGCCGATCCCGGCCGACAGCATTCTGGCGTATGTCCGTGCTAAGTTGCCCTCAGATCCCATTAAATTGACGGGCACATTGAAAGTGCGCACGAAGAAGGGCTTCACTCAAACCAGCCTGCCGGTTGAAATGAAGCTCAATTGGGGCGCGGCCATACCGACGGCCCACTACCGCATCGGAAAGGAAACCCTGAAGATTACTTGGGAAAACGATCAACCCCGCTATCAATTTTCCAACGACAAGAACCATCCTCTTTCCGATATTCTCGGCACAGGGCTTACCTGGGCAGACTTAAGCTTTTCGGTTCTGTGGTGGCCAAATTCAACGTTGATTGATGAGGAAAAGAAGATTAATCGGGAGTGCTATGTGGTCGATGTTCCCCTGCCGGATTCCGACCAAACGATGCGCCTGTGGATCGAGAAAAAGATGGGCATGCTGCTCGAAGCCCAAACCCTTAATGCTCAGAAAAAAGAGCTTCGCCGCATGAAGATCAAAAGCATCAAGAAAATGAATGGCATGTGGGTGGCCAAGGATCTTGAAATCCGTAATAAGGCCACCGGCAACAAAACCACGCTACAAATTACCGATCTACAATGGGAACCCTCCAACGCAACTGCCGCCGCATTCGATTCCACCGAGTCGATCAACCAGCTTTCAATCGATCTCTATAAAAGACTCTCCACCAAAGATAATGACAACCTGTTCCTCTCGCCCTACTCCATCTCCACCGCACTGGCGATGACCTATGGCGGGGCGCGGGGCGAGACGGCGACGCAAATGGAAAGTACGCTCCGGTTTGGAGGACAAGGCGCGACCCACCCCGCACTTTCCCTCCTTCGAAAGAAGCTCCTCTCTGTCCAAGAAAAGGGGCACATCCAACTCAGCGTTGCAAACTCGCTCTGGCCGCAAGAGGATTACACCTTTCTGCCCGACTACCTTGCTCTGACGAAGGAATTCTACGGAAGCGAAATCGAGGCCGTTAATTATAAAACGGATGCCGAGGGCGCACGAAAGAAAATAAACGGTTGGGTGGAGGACCAAACCAACGACCGCATCAAGGATCTGATTCCCAAAGGTATGCTCTCCCCGATGACTCGCCTCGTACTGGCTAATGCCATCTATTTCAAAGGCAACTGGGCCAGTCAGTTCAAGCCGAAGCGTACCCGCCCCGCCCCGTTCATCCTCGCGGACGGCACGTCGATCGACGTGCCGATGATGTCGAAGACGGCCGACTTTAAGCTGGCCCGCACTAAAGAATTTCAAGCACTCGAACTCCCCTACGAAGGCGGCGATCTTTCCATGTTGATCCTGCTCTCGAATGCATCGGATCAACTTCCCGATCTTAATTTGGAAATGATCAACGGGCTCGCGTTCAATAAGATGGAAGTAATGGTGCAACTCCCCAAATTCAAGATCGAATCCTCCTTTCAACTCAGCGATACACTCGTTGCAATGGGGATGCCGCTCGCCTTTTCTTCTCAGGCCAATTTTTCCGGCATGGATGGTTCGCGAGAATTATTTATTGGAGAGGTGGTTCATAAAGCCTTCGTGGAAGTGAATGAGGAAGGTACCGAGGCCGCCGCCGCAACGGCTGTGGTAATGCGTGCCACCAGCATGCCACGTCAGTTTATCGCCAACCATCCGTTCCTCTTTCTCATCCGCGAAACCCATACCGGAACGATTCTTTTCATAGGCAAAGTGGCCCACCCCTCTTCGTAAAAAACCTTTTGCTCGATTTCATAAACTTAAAAAGCCGCCGGAATCCGGCGGCTTTTTGGTGATATGAATAGATCAAAAGATCGATTCTATTTTTCTTAGAGCGCTTTCATATTGCTCATGGCGGCGCGAAGCTCTTCACCGATTATCTCGATGTCGTGATAACGAATTTCCGCATTCACCTCAACGAGGGTCTGATTATCAACGCCGTTGCTAGATTCATTAAGTCCTTTTCCAATCACATCGGTATCCATTTTTTCCATAAAATCTGCGAGCAAAGGAACACAAGCATGCGCGAAAAGATAGCATCCATATTCCGCGGTATCCGAAATGACCTGATTCATCTCGTAGAGTTTTTTACGCGCAATGGTGTTGGCGATGAGCGGCGTTTCGTGATGCGATTCATAGTATGCCGATTCCGGTTTAATCCCCACATCAACCATGGCTTCAAAGGCCAATTCAACGCCCGCTTTTACCATCGCCACCATTAAAATGCCGTGATCGTAGTATTCCTGATCGCTAATGGCATCGGTCGTTGGGGCCGTTTTTTCAAAAGCAGATTCTGCGGTCTCCGCGCGCCAGGTGAGTAGCTTCACATCCTCGTTGGCCCAGTCGATCATCATCGTAGAAGAAAACGCTCCGGTGATAATATCGTCCATATGTTTTTCAAATAAAGGCCGCAAAATATCTTTCATCTCTTGGGCCAGCTCAAAGGCTTTCAGCTTGGCTGGATTGGATAGGCGATCCATCATATTGGTGATGCCGCCCTGCTTGAGCCCTTCGGTGATAGCCTCCCAGCCATACTGAATCAGCTTAGAGGCGTATGCGGAATCTATTCCCTTTTCAACCATCTTGTCGAAGCAGAGCAAGGACCCCGCCTGCAATAAGCCACAGAGAATCGTCTGTTCGCCCATGAGATCGGATTTAACTTCTGCCACAAAAGAGGATTCCAATACGCCCGCATGGTGCGCCCCTTGTGCAACGGCAAGGGCTTTTGCAATTTCAAAGCCATCCCCATTGGGATCGTTTTCGGTATGGCAGGCAATCAGGGTTGGAACGCCAAAACCGCGCTTATATTCTTCGCGCACTTCGGAACCGGGCGACTTCGGAGCCACCATAACCACGGTAATATCTTTACGAATTTCGACACCTTCTTCAATCAGGTTAAAGCCGTGGGCATAACTAAAGGCGGCTCCCTTCTTCATTTTTGGAACTACATTTTCGACCACATTGGTGTGTTGTTTATCGGGGGCAAGATTCATGACAATATCAGCGGTCGGAAGCATTTCATCGTAGGTTCCTACGGAAAATCCATTTTCCGTTGCGCTGAGAAAGGAGGGGCGTTTTTCAGAAATTGCAGTATCCCGGAGGGTGTAGGCCACATCGAGCCCACTATCACGCATATTTAGCCCTTGATTAAGACCCTGGGTTCCACACCCGACAATTACGATCTTTTTGCCTTTGGCTTTTTCACATCCATCGGAAAATTCTGTCGCATCCATAAAACGACACGTCCCCAGCTCTTGAAGTTTTCGCCGCATCGATAGTGTATTAAAATAATTTTGTCCCATTTGATTCTTCCTTTCGTTTTTTGAAGGACGGAACCTATCCAAAACCATCTATTTAGTAAATGATTTATGATGAATACTGTACGGGGATTGGCTTGCGGAAGAATGCATCCCCTTTTGCAATCAAACACAACCAAAACCGAAGGGCCTTAGCTAGTTTTTGGCGAAATAACGGGTTGCATTTTAAGGAAGGCTTCCACTTCGCTAATCCGACCGAAGCCCAGCATGGTTTTAGCCATTTCCATGGACTTCTCCATGGTGGTTTCCTGCACAAACCGCTGAATGGATGGCGCATTGACGATATCAATACTAAAATTTCGGAGTCCAATACCGAGCAGGAATTGAAGCATTTTCGGATCCGCTGAAATATCGCCACAGATTGAAATATCTTTCCCGTGTGTCCGGGCCGCAGAGACAATCCGATTGATCGAGCGGAGAATCGCCGGATGATGCGCCAGATACAAATTAGAGACCTGCTCATTAGTTCGATCAACAGCGAGCATGTATTGGATCAAATCATTAGATCCAATCGAAAGAAAGTCAGCCTCTTCCGCTAATTCCTCGGCCACTTCGACGGCGGAGGGGAGTTCCATCATTACCCCCAGCTGTGTTTCGCGGCTAAAGGGTAATCCATCGGCCTCTAGCTCATCCATGCATTCAAATACAATCTCGCGGGCTTTAATAAAATCATCCACGGAAGAGATGAGTGGAAACATAATCCGAGTATTCCCCTTATTCCCGGCGCGAAGAAAGGCCCGAAGCTGTTGACAAAAAATCTCTTGGTTCTGCAAGGAGAACCGAATCGCGCGCATGCCGAGAAAGGGGTTGGCTTCGTGTACATTCGAGTAATATGAAAGCATTTTATCGCCGCCAATATCCAAGGTCCGGAAGGTGACGGATTTACCCTCCATCTGATCGACGAGCTTTTTATAAATTTGATACTGCTCTTCCTCGGTCGGGAAATCGTTGCGCACAATAAATGGAAATTCAGAGCGGTAAAGCCCCACGCCTTCGGCCTTAAACTTTCGCGCGGGCCTTAGATCGCTCAGCAAATTAATGTTGGCATAAATGTGTACGCGTTCTCCGCACTTCATTTCTGTTTTTGATTTAACATCCGAGGCACTATGCAAGGCCTTCCATGCCGCATCCAATTCTTGATATTTGGTATAGACCTCATCCGTCGGATTAAGATAAATAATGCCCTGCTCGGCATCCATAAGAAGCTCTTCCCCAATAACGATATGGTCGGCAAGATCGCGAGCAATCGAAATCATCGGAATACCTAATGAACGACTAATAATCGCGTTGTGCGAAGTCACTCCACTACTAACAATAAAGCCTTCCACATTTTCGGCGGAGAGTTTTAGAATATCAGATGGCAATAATTCGTGAGCAATAATGATCTGCCCTCGATAGTCACTCTCGTCCGCTTCTTCATTAAACAGATTTCGGGTCAGTCGGTTGCCTAAGTCTTTTACATCCAGCACCTTCTCGCGAATTAACGGCATTTTGCTACTGGAAAAAATTTCAGCAAATTCATTCACCACCGTCGAGACCGCCTTCACTGCGGGGGTTCCCGTATCGATCAAATCAATAATGCGCCCTGAAAATTGCGGGTCCTCTAGAATCAGCAAGTGGGCACTAAAAATAAGCACCGCCACATCGGACAAATCCTTGCCGGTTTGTTGCTGAAGCCGATTGATTTGTTTAATGGTCTTTTGAATCGATTGTTTAAAATCTTCCACGGTGTGCGGCGGTGCGCTGGGGTCAGGCAGGATACAGCTTTCATACGGAGAGGATCCCAATCTAAAGGCTCGCCCCTTCGCGGTTCCGGAGCTAGCCGAACGTCCTCGAATAATTTGTTCCCGCGGAACCTTCTTTGCAACCGGAACCCCTACGGGGATTCCAGCCTTTCCATGAGCTTCACTTAACAACTGCACATTTTCAATCACGGTCGCCAACTGTGCCGCAATAGCGCGCAAGGCCTTGATGTCATTCTGGTTAAAATAGTCAACCACTCCATCCTGAACAACCAAGGCCCCAATCCGACGCAATCCACGCAAAATTGGAACCGCAAGAAAAGCTTCGTATTGTTCTTCCTCAATTCCTGGGAAGTGGCGATATAAAGGGCTAGTCGTGGCCCTCCCTTCACAAATGGGGCGAAGTTCTTGCACCGCCTTCCCCGTAAGTCCCTCTCCCTGCGCCAACTTCACACGACCAACGGCCGTTGGGTGAAGGCCTTGCGTTGCATGAAGCGTGAGATACCGGCTCTTCTCATCATAGATATAGATGGAACAAACCGCCGCTCTCATATGCCACGCCACCGTGGAAACAACACTTTGTAGGATATCCTTATTTGTTTTTTTTGCATCAAATACGGAGATCAGATCAATCACATCACAAATTAGATCTACATTTCGTTTTTTCATATAAAAGCACCGGTTTAATCTGGATCAAAGAATAACGAGCAATATCTCTCCTGTCAAAAGATCAAAATTATTCAAATTGTGCATAGACCAAATCGATCCCTCACTCTACTATTTACCGTTCATAAACCGCTGGGAAAATAATGAATACAATAACCTCAGAAAAACTACTTAAAATTTATCGCCCCATGGTGGCCTCTCGTTACACAGATCACCTCCAGTCAGCGGCCGCACAACGAGGGGAAGTCTTTTTCTATATCCCTTCATCCGGCCACGAAGCCGCCGCGGTCATCGAGCCCCACCTGATCGATTCCGACTGGCTACACCTGCATTACCGCGACCGAGCGCTGGCCTATGCCCGTGGCGTCACCTACGAAACGGTCTTCTGCGGCCTCTTTGGAAAAGAGGGATCCAATTCCAATGGTCGACGTATGCCCGCCTTCCCGTGTAATCGTGCGCTCAACATTATGAGTACACCTACCCTCGTTGGTAACAATGTGCTCCAAGCCGTCGGCGTCGCATCATCGATCAAAGACGATAAAGACCACCCCTTTGTCCTGGTTTCTGTAGGCGACGGAGCCTCGCAACAAGGCGATTTCTATGAAGCCGTTGGCGAAGCGGTTCGCGCCAATCTTCCCGTCCTTTTCCTGATTGAAGACAACCGATTTGCCCTCTCCACCGTCACCAAAGGCACCACCTTCTTCTCCTTACCCGATGCGAATGCCGATACCTTTTATGGATTGCCCATTCAACACATCGATGGCGCCGACCCCCTTTCAACCTTCAATCGATTCGAAGAGGTGGTTTCCAAACTACGCAAAACCCGCGGCCCACAAATCGTCGTCCTCGACGTTGAGCGCCTCGAAAGCCACACGAATGCCGACGACCAATCGGTCTACCGCACCGAAGCCGACCTTCAACACGCTGCAGAAAACGCCGACCCTTGCGTCAATCTTCGAGCAAGCTTACTCGAAGCAGGAATAACCGAAGAGCAGCTCAAAACCATCGAACAAGAAGTAAAAGAAGAGATTGAAGCAGCCTTTCACACCGCCCGAAAAAGCGCCGCTCCTTCGCCCATATTCGATGCCAAAAAACCACTCCCAGCACCGCGCGCAGAATATTTAGGTACTCCCGAAGGGCGAACCCTCAGCATGCTTGAAGCGATGCGTGAAACCCTAAAAA
>JAOZSZ010000076.1 GCA_029939385.1 Pontiella sp.
CAACCCCGCCACCACAATCTCTTCCTTGTCGATCGGGTTCTTGCGAATAACTCCCTCGAAAAAGGCGTTCTTCCCATGTGCCACGCGATACGAAACATCCTTGGTATCGTCCCATTTTTCAACACGGAAAAGCGCTGTCCAGCTCTTGTCCTGCATCTTATTTCCATACTCATTTTCGCACACCTTAACGCGGGAAATCTCCTTCCATCCATGCCGCGTTTTGACTTCCAGCCGCACATCGCGCGACTCCTTCTCTTTTAAGGGGAAAAGCTGGGCATTGAGCTTAAGGATATTGTGATCAACCGTATAAAGAACGGCTGCAATCACTTGATCTCGTGGAACATCCAACTCAACAGCCCGTTTCCCCTGAACACCCTTTTTGGTTGATGCCTGTGCCCCCAAAGCTATGCCTAGCACGAGCAACATCATAACCGAAACTATTCTTTTCATATCGAACTCCTTTAAAATCTTTTCAATCAAAACAACCTATCAAACTCTAATCTTCAAGCTCAACGGCACAAACCAGCACTTCAAAAAAAACATAAAGAAAAAAGCCATAGCAGTCAATCCATGTAGATATAGAAAGCTTTAATTTCACCTCAACCATTCATTAAGTTCACACCTTCGAAGGTGTGAATTCACACCTTCGAAGGTGTGTAACTCTCTGGGGGAAAGGATTATTCAGAAAACCTTAAATAGATAGATCGCATAAAATCTAACGAGACTGAGCTTGCCGGCAAACCAGATCACTGCCGTTATTTTCAAGCACCCACAGAAGTAGCTTATCTGCTTGTGGTGTTTTCATATTCTTCAGAATGGCCGCCGCATTTTTCCGAAGTTGCGTTACCCCAGCATAAGCAACAGCATTTCCCTTCATAAGTTTTCTAAGCTGAGCGGCTGGGGTTTTAAATAACCATTCAAGATCAATAGGAATACGTGTATCCATGGAATCGCTCGGAGGGCAGGCCGTAGTACAATCATCACAACCAAAGAGCCAGTCACCGATCATTTCTTCCTCTTCCCGACGAAGAAGGGTTCTTTTTTCAATAGTCAAATAACTGATGCACTTACGCGCATCAATCGGCTCACCAACCCGAATTGCACCGGTAGAACATTGATCTACACAGGCATGGCAAGTGTTACATTCAAACGGTAGCTTAGGTTCAAGAATTACCTCGGGAAGCTCCGCATCAACGAAAAGACAGCCGATGAAGGTGCGTACGTTAACACCATCAGGAACTCGTAGCAGGCCGTTCCCGCCCACAACACCCAGTCCACCAACCGAAGCAAACACGCGCTCATAGACCGCACGCGTATCCACTACCGCTTCGGACTGCATTCCCTTTTTGTCCATTAGGTTTTTTAGTTTTTCAAGTAACGCATGACCGTTGTGATGATAATCGGCCTCTTTTGCATAAGCCGAGATAAAACCGAGCAGTGCATCCTTTCTGGGAACAGGAAATGGATGCGTCGCCGCGGGATCGCCCCAATGATTAGTGAAGGTTAGAACGATCACTGATTTAGCAAATGGAAAGGTTTTCCAGGGATTTGATTTTTCGAGAAACATGGGTTCAAGATAATCCATCTCTCCATGCAATCCGGATTTTAACCAATCCGCAACCCGCACATTATTTTCCTCGATAGACTGACGTAAAATAGGATTATCCATTCGAATGCACGCCGCCGAATGCGCCCCAATGCGGCGCGTCGATTCCTCTAACCATTTTGTAAAGTTTTTCATATTCATTTTGCACCTATCCTCAAAAGGGAGTAGCAAATGTAGCCAACATGGAAACAGGTTTGAAGATTTTATTTATTTTTGTGGATGGACTGGGGATGGGATCCTCTGACTCCGTCATTAATCCGTTACGTGATCATTGCCTTTCAGGGCTTTCTAATCTACTCGCTAATGCGGCTTCACTCGATGCCTGCCTCGGGGTCGAAGGTCTTCCGCAGAGTGCCACGGGGCAGACTGCATTGTTCACGGGTATGAATGCCTCCAAATTAATGGGACGACATATTGAAGGGTTTCCTCCCGCGACTCTCAAAAAATTAATCCGAAAAGAAAATATTTTCTCAAAACTTCGCACCCAGGGGAAACAGTGTACTTTTGCCAATTCCTACTGGATCGATGACCCGCACAGAATCCCCCTCCGGCGCCAATCCGTTACCACGGTCATGGCCCTCGAAGCCCTCGATAAAATGCGCGGGAAAACGGAGCTACTCTCGGGGAAAGCCGTTCATCATGATATCACCCGCTGGACGATGCAGACACGGGGATACGACGGCGAACTGATTACGGAAGAAGAAGCGGCGGACCACTTATTAAGTGTGGCAGAAGAAAATGACTTTACCCTTTTTGAATATTTTTTAACCGATCGTGCCGGCCATTCAAAAAATCGAAAACTAGCGCCTGAAATCCTAAAAACACTCAACCAGTTTTTACCCCAAGTAGCCCGCTTTGCAGAGCAACCCAACCACCTTTTCATTCTCTGTAGCGACCACGGAAACATCGAAGATCTATCCACCTTCTCCCATACAAAAAATCCTGTTCCACTCATCGCCTGCGGCGCATATAGTGAGATGTTCTTGTCCTTAAAAACCCTCACGGATGTGACCCCTGCGATTCTGGATTGTTTTGCGAAAGAACAAGCCGTATAATTCCGCACATGACTAAAGAGACTTTTCAGCGCCCCGATTGGGATGAATATTTTATGGATATCGCGCAGGTGGTTTCCACTCGAGGAAACTGCTGCCGCCGCAAAGTAGCGGCCGTGATTGTGAGTGACCGAAGAATCATTTCAACGGGCTATAACGGCACCCCGCGGGGAATTAAAAACTGTTTTGAGGGCGGGTGTCCGCGTTGCGCTAGCGACGTACAATCGGGAGAAAGTCTAGGCGAATGCATCTGTGCGCATGCCGAAGAAAACGCCATTGTACAAGCCGCCTATCACGGAATTTCGGTTAAGAATTCCATGATTTATTGTACCCTCAGCCCCTGCTTAATGTGTACGAAGATGATTATCAATGCGGGAATTAAAGAAGTGGTCTATGAAACTGAATATCACTTTACCGAACAGGCCCGCGCCCTGTTCGACAGCGCGGGTGTGGTATGCCGAAAATTTGAACGCAAATAGAAAGGCGACTTTGAAAACCTGGCTTTCCATTTTTTTTATGGGCTTAACCGCTTGGACTACACTTGCAGAGAGTGACTATAGTACCTGCTTCATTCCCGGAGAGGTTTCAGAATATAAGATATCATGGGCCGGCATTCCGCTCGCTCGGTCCACAACCACCACAGATACCCTTATCGAAAATGGACGGGAACTGATTCGCATCCGAATGGAGGCCAAGTCCTACTCGCGTATCTATAAAGTTGACGACCTGACCGAAGTCATTATCGACCCCAAAACGGCCCTACCCCTACGGATTGATCTCTCGATCAACGAAGGGAATCGTCAAAAAAGCCACCTCACCACCTTTTATCACGATAAGAAGGTGGCCGTCTTCCAAGATCGAATCAGCAAAGATATTCGAGAAGTCCCTATTGAAAGTGATACTCAGGATCTATTTAGCTTTCTTTTTTCCATGCGCAATCAAGAGTTAAAAACTCTAACCGCCACCCCCCGCAAACTATTCGTTGATGGAAAATTGTATGACCTCGGCATAACGCTCCAAAAAGAATCCGCCATTAAACTTCCGGCCTACGGAAAGGTTTCCAGCATTGGAATCATCCCCATTGCTGAATTTGATGGCCTCTTCCTGCGACAAGGGAAAATCACGTTTTGGGTTTCAAAGCAAAACCGACGTATGCTTACATGCATAAAGGCAAAAGTCCCGGTTGGAATGGTCACGATCAAACTGCAAAAGGTATCCGGTCCGGGAGATGATTTTTGGGTCAAAAAACAAGTAGATAGGGAGTAGATATGGATCGAATAGTTGGAGTAATTCCATCGCGCTGGGGATCAACACGGTTTCCAGGCAAGAGCCTAGCCATGATTTCAGGAAAGCCCATGATCCAATGGGTGGTTGAACGCGTGAAACAGGCTAAAAACCTCGACGCCGTTATTGTGGCCACCGACGACCAACGTATTGCTGAATGCGTTCAATCATTGGGCATCGCAGATGTGAAAGTTGCGATGACTCGCGCGGACCACCCAACAGGAACCGATCGTATTGCGGAGGCTATCCAAACCTTAAAAGCGGATGCAGTGATTAATGTACAAGGTGACGAACCCCTCATCGACCCCGCGTTGATTGACGAACTCGCGGAGGTGATCTCCTCTAACGACTGGGATATGGCCACCGCCGCCACCCCCATTAAAGACGCCTCAGAAATCACCGACCCCTCCGTAGTTAAAGCCGTTTTTAATCGTCACGGACAGGCGCTCTATTTTTCACGCGCCACCATTCCGCACGTTCGCGACCCCGACGAGGCCTCCATCTCTGGAATATATTGGCGGCACATCGGCATCTATGCCTACCGCCGCGACTTTCTCTTCAAACTTGTAGCCGAGCCCCCCTGTGCGCTCGAAAATCTAGAGAAACTCGAACAACTCCGCGCGCTCGACATGGGATGCCGAATGAAGGTAATAAAAACAGAGGACTTCGGAATCGGCGTCGACACCCCCGAAGATATTGTGAAAGCAGAACAACTTTTAAATCAACTTGAGGGATAACAAATGACCAAAACGATTCATGTTAAAGGTGTAAAATTTGGTGGAAAGAATCCACTGGCCATGATTGCAGGACCCTGCGTGATTGAAAGTCGCGAAGGCTGCATGGAGATTGCCGACAAGCTGGTAAAGCTCTCCAAGCGGCAGAACATTCCACTGGTCTTTAAGGCCTCGTACGACAAGGCCAATCGCACATCGATCCACTCCTATCGCGGCCCCGGCATTTCAAAGGGGCTTGAAATCCTTGCTGAGATTAAGGAGAAATATAATATCCCCGTGCTGACCGATGTACACAGTGTGGAAGAGATTCACATCGCCTCCAAGATCGTCGATATTATCCAATTACCCGCCTTCATGATTCGGCAAACTGACTTTGTGGTTGCCGCCGGAGAAAGTGGTGCCGTAGTCAACGTGAAAAAAGCACAATTCGCTGCCCCATGGGATATGGTCAATGTCATCAAGAAAATTGAATCGACGGGCAATAAAAAAATTATGCTCACCGAGCGAGGAACCTCCTTTGGTTACAACACGCTTGTAGCCGATATGCGTAGCCTAATTATTATGCGAGAAATGGGCTATCCCGTCATCTTTGATGCCACTCACTCCGTACAATCTCCCGGCGGACAAGGTGACACCTCTGGCGGTGACGGACGCTTTGCCCCCTATCTCGCGAAAGCGGCGGCGGCGGTGGGTGTAGACGGCCTGTTTATCGAAACCCATCCCGATCCATCGCAGGCCCTTTCCGACGGGCCCAACATGATTCCGCTAAAGGATCTTTCAGGCCTCTGGAAAAAACTTCATGCAATCGACCAGATAAAATAGCTCGGGAAAGAACGATCTCTAGGAAGCAAAGCGGGGCAAAGAGTTCCTCATGACAAGCCTTTTTCAGGAAGAGGAACCGTGCCGCTGGAGGAATGGAATGGGGCGATAACGGCGATAGAAGCACTCGACGGCCCATGCATGGAATCGTTTTAAAAATAAGTAGGGAAGGTTACCCTCCCCATTTGCCTTGAAAGATGCCCCTCTGACAGAAGGGCAAAAACTTATTTTTTACCGAAGATTCGATGGCAAGCCAGCATCCCGCCGCCGAAAATGGAGATCAATCCTATGACCGCCGGCTCCGGAATCACCGCTTGAATGGTAATGTAGTTTGCCCCATCATTTGTGATCGTATAGTGGTCATCTATATCATCCTCAGCATATACTACACCAAACATTTGAATATTCCCATCGACAATATTTTGTCGCAGTTCATCTTCTTTGTCCGCTGTCCAGGCCACTTTCAACATTGCTATAGGCGCGTCATCATTCGCACTACCCCCGAAATTAAAAAATCCACCAGAGGCCCCAAATTCAATGTCTTTAACATGAACCACTCCATTCTTTAGCGTGTACGCCGTCGTCGTCTCACCCATTAACTGTAAAGCCCCATCCACAAAAAGAACCGCTCCACCTTGCTGAGTAATGTCGACCCCATCTTTTCCAAGCGTTAGATTTCCATTCCCCATCAGAGTTGCGGACATTGTAGAATTATACATTACCCCAAAACTGGAATTCTGCTGAAGAATAAGGTCACCGTCAACCTGCACTTCTCCACCCTCAACCGTAAGTCTGAAATCCTTTACGGTACTAGTACCCATCATGATACGCCCCGTGCCATACATATAAATTTCCATCGTATCAAAGTCTGTACCGCTTCCGGTGGCCTCCCCAGAATTTAAATCTCCCTCATACCCATCAATGGGCAGCCCATCAGTCCAATTACCTGTATCTGTAATGGATCCATTGGCGTCGGTCAGCCATCCCGTATCTGCTACTCCCATGGCGACTGGAGATACCGCAAACAAAGAACCGACAACGAGTAGGGCGAGTATGTTTATATTTATTTTCATATATTTTACCTCAAGGACTCTATTTTCCTTCTGTATGAGGGAGATGATACCACTTTTAAAAAAAAAATCTAAAATAAATTTAGTCTAATTTTAAAATTAAGAAGAACCGATTTTTCCTTTAATTTACGGATGTTTTTCTTAATATGAATTTAAGGATCACACCGTACTCTCATTGATTATTCGATCCCATGGCCGTATAGGCTGGCAGGCGCCCCTTTGCCGGAGATTTATTATGAAGCGTGCCATGTTGGATCATCCTGTAAATTTTAAAATTTCCCCTTTTTTCTTTAGCGATTTTGTTTCGTTGCATTGCGCTCGCCTTACTCTACAGGCTTAATAGCTCCCGCACATCTTCCCACGTTAGTTTCTGCATGACTTGCTCGTCGGTCGTGAGAGT